>CALELC010000022.1 GCA_937904535.1 uncultured Planctomycetaceae bacterium | reverse complement strand
CAGAGCAGGGTAACGCTCCAAACAGTTCCGCGGGTTTCGCGAAGCTACTGTGCCGAGCAGAGACGTTGTTCTATCGGTCTAAACCGTTGTTTGACTCTGCCTCGAATCCGTAGGTCCGAGCAAACCACTCTGCAAATCGTTCCGATCGTTTGCTTGAGCGGTCAGGATGAAATCGATCGACGTGATGACCGATTTCATGAACCAACACATCCCATAGATAAAATCGCCGGATCGCATCGTCAGTGAATCGGTATATCCAGTTCTTGCCATCATGAGCCATTTCGACACCGGCTCGCTGATAGGCTTGTATCTCGGCAGGTTTATGCAGTTCTGGAGCAGCCCAGATTCGGCGACACTTCGGAAAAGCAAAGAGTGCGACGGTGCCATATCGGTAGCAACCATAGCACCATTCCGGATTCCAGGCCGACTTTTCTTGGCGCCGCGTCCCTCCGAGCAACGCGATACGCCGGAGGCCGGTTAACATCTCTTGCGGGATCATCGCCAAAATGCGTTTCACGTCATCACCATCAAACGGACGCAGAAATTGGTGATGGAGGGGCCGTACCAGCAGCGGAATCTGGCTGCCGCCGGGAAGCTCATAGGTTGTTGCTGGCCGTACTCGGTCGAGTGTATTGAGCTCGAATTGTTGCGGATCGTAGCGTGCCCAATTTGTATACTTAGACTTCGAATACAGATTCGATCGACCGGCACTCGGTTTTGCATGTCGATTCATCGAAGCCTCAACGCCAGCACGTCGGATTGAATCTGTATCAGCGACAGCGGATTCAACGCTCGTCAGCGGTACATGCAGTGCCCAGTTCATTCGCCGCGACAGAGCTACCAAGCGCCGCGGCACCCGCGATTGAACGGTCAGGTAGGCTCGCCGAGCAGTGGGAAAAGCTGGCGCGGCGGACTTCGTTCCTCTGGGTGACGGCCGCAACAGCCCACCCCCCGGAATGAGCTAGCCTATCTCCGCCAGCGTAGCGGAACGGTAAGCGTATTGCCACCAGCCCGGCGGCGGTGCTGTTAGGCTCTCAGCGAGCAGCGGCCGGGCGCGCGACGTTTACTGCAACTTTGGATTGTCGCGGTGCCGCGTCGCATCGCGGCGGGTCTTCTTGGCGAGATTCCGCTGCATGGCCGCTTGCAGATCGATCCCGGACTGGTTGGCCAGACAAATCACTACGAACAGCACATCAGCGAGTTCGTCGGCCAGCTCACCCGGTTGTTCTCCAGGCTTACTCGACTGCTCGCCGTGCGTGCGCGAGAGGATCCGCGCGACTTCACCGACTTCTTCGACGAGCTGAGCCAGATTGGTCAGCTCGCCAAAGTAGCGCACGCCGACGGAGCGAATCCAGTCGTCGACAAGCGACTGGGTTTGCCGAATCGTCCACTCCGGAGCGGACGAGTCGGCAGCGGGCAATTCAGCATCAGTCGGCAAAGCGGTCATTGCTGCAGAATCACATACGTTCCGCTCTTACCGGCCACGGCGATATCGACTTTGCCATCACCGTTGAGGTCTTCAGCAACGATCTGCAACCCTGTCCCGACGCGTTCTTGGTCGATTACAAACCGCTTGAACTGAAGCGTTTCGGGGTTCCACTTATAATAGAACAAGCAGGGCGGATCCTGCCCGCCAGGATCGCTGCCGTTGTGGGCGTAGTAACGTTTGCCGGTGATCAATTCATCCTGCCCGTCGCCATCCAAATCAGCCCAGACCAGCACGTGTGGCTGGCTGAACCCGCGATCGATCAGGTGTTCCTTCCACTGGATCTTGCCGTTGGAGTCGGCACCAAGGTTTTGCCACCAGAACAGGCCAAAGTTATGGCCGTAGCCGAAAATCAAGTCGTTGCGTCCATCGCCATCCAGGTCGCGGACAAGCATCGGCAGACTGGCGTGCAGTTCCCAGTCGCGGTGGAACGTCCATGGCTGATTCCATGGGTCGGACTCCGGCTGCTCGTACCAGCCTTCGCCTACCAGTACGTCAGCGCGGCCGTCACCATTGAGATCCCCGACGCCGACGCCGTGACCGTTGGCCTGTTCACCGAGCGTGGCCGGGACCATTTTGACGATCGCGCCGTTAGCTTGAGGCGGGCAGTCGACCAGCCGCCAAATCCGCATTGGCACGCCTTTCCGCCAGCTGTTGACCACCCATTCCGGCCGGCCATCGCCATCGATATCAGCCATCAACTGGCCCTCATTGGTCGAGTCGGCGGTGTCGACCAGCACATGCTGGGTCCAGGTTTTCCCCAGCCGCAGCGCTTCGGCGCCGGGGTTTTCGTACCAGTGGACCTCGGTCGGAATGAACGATCCCGCGATCACGTCCAGCCGTCCATCGCCGTTGACGTCGTAGAGGAAATCGCCATTGCTTTGGACGTAGCCGTTCCAGTCTTCGATCGCCCGCAGCGGCCGCGCCACCCACTCGTCGCCCTTGTACCAATTGCGACCCGCGGTCAGGTCGATCTTGCCGTCGCCATCGATGTCGCCAGCGGCGATGCCCTCATTGGCGTCGACAGCCAGCGGGATGATCTGGAAACGCAACCCGGCCGGTTGTTCCTCAGCGGTCGCCGGAGCCGAGGGCAACACCGCTAAACCAGCGAGCAGAGCCGCTGTGGTGAAGGTGGAAGTGGACCAAATGAAGTTCATAGAGAAGGTTCCGCCTGAGTGAAGCGAACAGAAGTGGTGGGATGAAGGGAGTGGGTTTGAAGGGTGCGCAGACGACTGCCTGCCCGCTCAGTTTAACCTCTGACGCAGCCGATTTCTTGTGGGCAAAGCCGCTGCCGGGCCGCAAACACGCCTACGGAAACAGGGCAGTTCGCAGCTCCGCAGAACGCACCCCGCGAACGCATCCGCGAAGCGACGGACGCCACTCGGCTATTCGCTCGGCGGCTGGTTTTCCAGTTGCTCAATTACGTCGCGGCAACGGCTGGCGACGTCGTTGACGTCGTCACGATCGTCTGGTTTAAGGAACAACGCAACCTGTTCATCGTAATCGCGGACCAAAAACCACTGCGGCGTCGTGAGCACACGCACCGCGCGGGTCGAGTGGGTGACGATCTGCGGAGTGTGCTCGGCGGCATCCGAGCCCGGTGCTCGATCGACGAGCTGCGCCCAGGCCGCCGGACTGGGCGACTGGGCACCGGGTACCAGGTACCTCATCGCATCCGGCAGTGCCAGCAGTTCCGGCCACCGCAGCGGCGGTTGTCCGGGCGCGTGTAGAATCAGTGGCACCTGAATCTGTGGGCTCCGCACCGGCCCAGCCCGATGACCGATCCAGCCATTTTGTCCGAGCGACATCCCGCTGGTGCCGAGGACCGCAATCCCAATGTTTGGATCAAGTTGCGCGGCCAGTTCCTGAATCCACTGGACTACCTGATCGACGAGCCGCACTTGGCAGCCATAGGTCTGCATCCAGGAAGTAACCCAATCAGGATGATCGTCGGCAGCGATCTGGTAGCTCGGCGGCTGCGTCGTGTCCTGCAGCGGCGGTGGCGGGCTGTCAGCAACTTCTTCTTCATCGAGTGCCGTCATGCCGTCATCCCAGTAATCCGGGTCACTGGGATCGATTGGTTCTTCGTGCTCGTCCAGTTCCTGGATCGGAAACAACCAGCGAGGTGCATCCCAGTGGCGAGCCAGAAAATCACTGTGCAGCCAGAGCACCGACCAGTCCAGTCCCTGCTCAGCGGACGACGGCGAAGGATCAAGTGTCGGCTGCAAACGCTCGAGCAGCGTCATCGCCAGATGCGCAAACGCGGTCGATTCAACTTCATCAGCCGGCTCAGCGGTCATCTGCCAATCGACGAGGGTGCAAGCATCAAAACCAGCTTGCGTCGCCACCGTCGCCAGGTGGTCAGCGGGGTGCGGGTGGGTCAGATCGCGCAGCGCGAACAGCTCCACCCGCCCGTTGTGCCGGCATTTCTGTACCCAGCTCTCACCGCCCATCTCAGCGGTCCAGCATCGCTGCAGGGTTTCGCTGCAATCATCGCTCGGGACGATTACCCGATCAAACGTGGTCGCCGCAGCCGCCAAATGGTCAAGATTCGGCGTGCTGTTCCACGACGAGCCATATGGGCCCAGCGCAAGATTCGCCAGCGCATCGAGCGAAATCACGATCCAGCGTTCAGGCATTTGAAGTGGCCGGATACGAGGCACGAATCAAAAGCAAGGTCACTCCGCACGATGGTGATCGCGCGGAACAAACGATTCGATAGCAGCTAACGGCAGCAGTGACGATTGGGTGTGCCGAAGCTACTGTCAGCGGCACAGCGACGGTGCCGGCTCCGCTCTACCATCACCCCCACAACCGGCACCGCGATGTGCCAGCAACGTGCTCATCAGACCTGGGCAGGCTGACGTTTCTTGGGCTTGTAGATTTCCGTGGCGGTGCCGAAGTGGACTTCGCCAGCGTTCATCAACGTCTCGCTCAACGTCGGGTGCGGGTGAACCGACTCAGTGATGTCGTGGACTTCACAGCCCATTTCAATTGCCAACACCGCTTCGGCGATCAATTCGCCGGCTCCCGAGCCGACGATGCCGCAGCCAACAACCCGCTGGGTTTCAGGATCGACCAGCCACTTGGTCAACCCTTCGGTACGGCCGAGGGCCTGCGCACGACCGCTCGCTGCCCAAGGATAGACGACGACTTCGACCTTGCGACCGGCCCGCTTGGCTTCTTCTTCGGTGAGCCCGGCCCAGGCGATTTCCGGATCGGTGAACACGACTGCGGGAATCGCGGTCTTGTCGAACGCCGCAGGCTTGCCAGCGATCACTTCGGCGGCAACGCGGCCTTCATGAGTCGCTTTATGCGCGAGCATCGGATCACCAGCGACATCGCCGATGGCAAAGATGTGCGGATCGGCGGTCCGTTGTTGATGGTCGCAGACCACGAACCCGCGTTCGTTGACTTGGACCTTGGTGTTTTCCAGTCCCAGACCGCGGGTCACGGGACGGCGGCCGACGGACACGAGCACGCGATCGAAGCGTTCGTGACCAAACCGGCCGGGGCCTTCAAAAGTGACTTCGACTTGATCGTCGACTTCGGCCACCGAGCCGACCTTCGTATTCAGATAAACGCGCCCTTCCATCAGCGCCTCGATGCGTTTGGCCAACGGCTTGACCAAGTCGCGGTCGGCACCGGGCAACAGCCCCTCGCTCAGTTCCACCACCGTGACTTTCGACCCGAGCTGAGCGTAGACGCTGCCCAGTTCCAGACCGATGTAGCCACCGCCGATCACCAGCAGCGAATTCGGAATGTCCTTCAGCGCCAGCGCGCCGGTGCTGTCCATCACCCGCTCGCCACCCGCAGCGAACGCAGGCGGCATCGCCGGCACGCTGCCGGTGGCCAGCACGCAGTGGTCAAACGTCAGCAGACCATCTTCGGGAATGCCCGAGCCTTCTTGGTCATCGACGGGCTCGAGCTTGAGCGTGGTGCTGTCGACGAATGATCCGCGAGCGCGGATCACTTTGACTCCCCGGCGTTTGGCGAGATTCGCCAAGCCGCCGGTGAGATTACCGATCACCTGTTCCTTGCGAGCGCGGAGTTTATCGACATCGACCTTTGGTTTGTCCGTGAACTCTACACCCCAGTCGTGACGCAATTCGTCGACTTCGCCAATCACCTTGGCGACGTGCAACAACGCCTTACTGGGAATGCAACCGCGGAGCAAACAGGTACCGCCGAGCCGCGGATCGGCTTCGACGATTACGACATCTAACCCCTCGTCGGCAGCCAAAAACGCCGCGGCATAACCGCCGGGACCACCGCCGAGGACAACAACCGCACTATGCATGGAGGGCAACCTTATCGGCTGAGGAATTCGACGACGCTGTTCGCGTCAACCGGCAAGCTGATGTCGCTCGGTCCGGGCAGACCCAGCACCGTTGCCTTGAGGTTTTCGCTGTCCAGCGACACCCAGTCGAGCGTGTCCGGAGGCTGGTTAGCGATCACACCGCGGTACAGGTTCTTCAGGTTTTCGCGACCAGTGACTTCGATCACGTCGCCAGGCTTGAGCAGGTAACCGGGCTTGGTGACCTTGACGCCGTTGACGCGGAAGTGGCCGTGGGTGATGCCCTGACGAGCCTGCGGACGGGTCTTGGTGAAACCAACGCGGCGAGCCACATTGTCCAACCGACGTTCGCAGGTCAGCAGCAACAATTGGCCGGTGTTGCCGGCGCGGTGGGAAACCAACTCGAAGTAGCGGCGCAGCTGGCGCTCGCCCAACCCGTAATAGTGCTTGACCTTTTGCTTCTCGGCCAAACCCGCACCGTAGTTGCTCGGCCGACGGCCGCCGCGGGTGTGCATCCCGGGAGGCGAAGTACGGCGGTCAGCGGCCCGGGTTGCTCCGGCATTTTCATACAACATCGCGCCGAAGCGGCGATTCACGCGGGCCTTGGGCCCAGTGTAACGTCCCATTTTCTCTCTATTTTCCTCTGATGTTTCGCCAATCGCATCAGGACTGACGAGCCGGACCGACCACTGCCCAAAGACAGGTCAGACGATCCCACCACGGCACGATCCAAGGAGTACAGCGGACACACTCCGCCGTCGGTCGCACCTGATTTCAACCACATGGCCGATCCGCAGCTCGCTGACAACAGCCGACAAGCCGCGCGGGTTCGGGAACTGATTTTCGGGGCGGAGAGCCTCGATGTTCAGCCCCTGCTGCGGCGGGTACGGATCAACCGGCGTCAAAGTGTCGTCGCTGACGCGGTTTTTGGCAAGGCCAACGCTGAGAGATCGCTGTCAAGAGCCGCTCGATCGCCGCGCCGCAACCGACTTGGGAACAACGATTGCAAAGCCTTTGCCGGGTGCAGCGGAAGCCGAGCGGGAACGGCGGCGGCGCGGCTGAGACAGGCAAACTGAGATGGACTAACGACGAGCGACCTGCGGAACAGCAATCATGAAGGATTGGATCATTTCGGTCATGCAGACGATGGGCTACACCGGCATCGGTCTGCTCATGTTCCTGGAAAATATCTTTCCACCGATCCCGTCCGAACTGATCATGCCGGCCGCTGGCTTTGCCGCGACCTCCGGTGGCTTGACCCTGTGGGGAGCGATTCTCGCGGGCATCGCCGGTTCGGTACTCGGGCAGTTGCCGCTGTACTACCTGGGACGCGTGGTCGGCCGGCGGCGTCTCAAACGCTTGGCCGACCGCTATGGACGGTGGTTGATGGTTTCCTCGGCCAGCATCGACCGGGCCGATGCGTCGTTCAACCGCCATGGAAAAGCGGCGGTGTTCTTCTGCCGCGTGGTTCCCGGCCTGCGCTCGCTGATCTCGATTCCGGCCGGGATCGCCAAGATGAATCTGGCAACATTCCTGCTCTGGACCACGCTCGGCACCTCGATCTGGACCACGGCACTGACCACGCTTGGTTATGTACTGGGACGAAACTACGAGCGAGTCAGCGAGTATCTGGGGCCGATCAGCACGGCGGTCACGGTCCTGCTGATCGCTGCCGCGATCATTTGGGTTGTAAGGCGACGACGCCAAACCAACGGCAACGAGGCAGCCGACAATCGCAGCCAATCGCCCGCGGATGATGAGTCGCCAGCGGCGGCCTCGGCCACGGCGCAGCAACCCTCATCCGCGGCTCGGTGAGCCAGCCAGCGTCAAATCATCCGCGTACAGCCACCGCAAGAGCAGCCGATCGCGGGAACGACATTTGCACGTATGACGGCGGATGCGATCACAACCGGGAGCAGCAACGTCAGGTGCAAGGTCTAGCAACATGAGCGACACGACGCGGCGGCGCGAGGGTTATCCAGCCGAAACGGCCGATATGAACGCGGCGGTGATGCCGTTTTCTTATAACCCTTCGGCTTGGAGTCAGCGGATTCCGATCTGCATGCTGGCACTGGTCGCGTTCTGGATCGCCACCTATATGGGTTTGTATCAGTGGCGACTGATCGACAGCGTGTGGGATCCCGTCTTTGGCGATCAAAGCCAAAAGGTGCTTGACTCGGATCTTGCTAAATCGATGGACCGCCTGATCGGCGTTCCCGACGCCATCTTCGGGGCGCTGGCGTATCTCGGCGATGCCCTGTTTGGGATCGCCGGCTCGACCCGCCGCTGGCAGTACCGTCCCTGGCTCGTAATTCTGTTTGGGATCGACGTGATTCCGCTCGGCGTCGTCAGCGCCTTGTTGGTGATGGCTCAAGGTTTTGTGGTCGGCTTTTGGTGCTTCCCCTGTCTGGTCACCGCGGCGATTTCGCTGCTGTTGGTCTACTGGGCCTATGACGAAGTCTGGGTGTCACTGGTTTATCTGTGGCGGGTTTGGAAGCAGACCGGCAGCACGCGGATTCTGTGGAAAGCGCTCTGCGGAACCCCAACGCCTGAATCCGACGCCGTCGCCGCCGCGATGA
>CALELC010000021.1 GCA_937904535.1 uncultured Planctomycetaceae bacterium | reverse complement strand
TCCGCTAACGAAGCAGATTTCATGGTCGGGATCGGCCTTGCACTCCAACCGCTTTCCAGCTGACGATTTCTACACGTCAGCTGGAAATCGGCTGTTGAGCCTGTCAACTGTGCACGGGAGAGTTGCGATCCATGGACTGGGAAACACTGCGACAACGTTGGTTCGACGGGAGCGGGGCGATTCGAGCCATGACTTTCGCAGACGCGGTAGCGCTACGGTGGCTGCTCGCAATCGCAGTGTTTGTCAGCGCTCTGCTGCTGTTCTACGTGTTCAAATGGATTGCACAGCGACGGCTCGCAAAGCTGGCCGCGCGGACGGCCAGCGGCTGGGACGACGCAGTCGTGGAAGCGATCCAACAGACGCGATTCTGGTTGATGGCGCTCGTGGCTGTCTATCTTGCCAGTCGCGTGCTCCTGCCGCCGCCCCAGATCGCTCACCTGCTGCAGACCGTGGCCGTCTTGGCATTCATCCTACAAGCTGGATTGTGGGGGAATCTGGTCATTGATCGCGGCTTGCAAAGCCATGCGGAACGAAAGTTGGCAAGCGATCCGGCCTCGCTGATGACGATCACCGCGCTGGTGTTTATCGGCAAATTGGCATTGTTCGCGGTGTTGCTGCTCTTGGCCCTGAGCAACCTTGGCATCAACGTCTCAGCGCTGATTGCTGGTCTGGGCATCGGTGGGATAGCCGTCGCACTGGCAGTGCAAAATATCCTCGGTGATCTGCTCGCATCGATGTCGATCGTGTTTGATAAGCCCTTCGTTCCCGGCGATTTTATTATCGTTGGCGATTCGATGGGGACCGTCCAGCACATTGGTCTCAAAACCACTCGGCTCACCAGCCTTTCAGGCGAGCAGCTCATCTTTTCCAATAACGACCTACTGCAAAGCCGTATTCGCAACTTCAAGCGGATGACGGAACGTCGCGCGGTCTTCACCCTCAGCGTGGTTTATCAGACTGAGCCAGAGAAACTCTATCAGATTCCAGAGATCATCCGCGCTGCGATTGAGTTACAACCACAGACGCGGTTTGATCGGGCGCACTTCGCGCGGTTCAGCCCTTCATCGCTGGACTTTGAGGCGGTCTATTATGTGCTGGCTCCCGAAATGGGGGTCTATATGGATATTCAGCAAGCGATTAACTTGGAATTATTGAAGAGCTTCGCTAGTCACCAAATCAAGTTTGCTCATCCCACACAAACGATCTATCTGAATTCAGACGCCCGCCTACCGGCGCCCAATTCCTGATTGGCCTCCTGCGTGCGTCTTGGGGCTGAGCGAAGTAGTTATGATTGCGTTCCGATGGTGGACTAGACCGTCACTCGCACCCTGAGAGTGATCGCGTCCTTCCTTGCTACGGTTCTTTAGTCACGATAGTGCTGATGACAGCGGGCACAGTGCTCTAATGCCGTGGCGAAATGTCGTGACGCTGCCGCGGAGTCCTGACGCTCAAGGGCCGTTTGCAGGTCATTGGCCACCGCTTCCGCTGCTCTCATCCAATCGAGAAAGCGCGGATCATTGGGATTGGCAACCTCCAGTTGCCGGACCGACTCGCGATAAGCTTCTTTCACCAACAGTGCCTGTTGGACGGGAACGATGTCAGGATGGGCCGGTGGTGAGGTCCACTGAAGGCTTTGACATTGTTTCAGATGGTCCGTCGCGCGATCGATCTGTGACATGGCGGCCGTCAACGAATCGATGTCAGCGACCTCGACGAGCTCTGGCAACGGTTCATCCTGGGCTGGCAACTGATACGCCGCCACGTCGCGCCAAAGACCAGCGTAGCGTTCGCTCGTTCCCGCACGGCGCAATACCTCCAGGGCCGCTTGACCATTGGCAACCCCTTCTGCGATGCATGCCACTGCGGCCGCAGCCGGGCCACGGTGTTTGCCATGATGACAATGGATATAGATCGGCCCGGAGACGTCTCGCATCAGCCGGGCCATTGATCTGCCCGCTGACTCTGACACTCCGTCGTATCCCACCGGAATGTGGATATACCTCAAGCCGTACTTGCGCGCGGTGTCGACGTCGGGCTTGGCACCATCCACGCTGACCACCGTGCGAATGCCAAGCTTTGCGAGCGCCGCAAAAGCCTGCTCAGTTTCAGGTTCGCCTCCACTATAGATGCGAGGCGAAACCTGTAGCAGGTTGTGCAGCTCGGGGTAAGCTTCCGCCGTGAGCCCCTCGGGCAGCAGACCTGTGGATGATTTTGCAGCTGCAGCGGCCGGTTCCGGTGGCTGGCCTTCTCCACCCTCTTGCCCGCGCACGTAGGACATCGCGAGCGAGAGGAGAATGGCGTTGATCGCTGCAAATCGGATGAAATTACTATTCACGGGAACGATTTCGGTGGCGTGTCAGTGTTTCGTCGGTGTTTGTTGGAAATGCTTTTGGAAACGTTTACGCATTGATCGACCTGAATCTGAGTGCATCAGCATAGCACGGCGCAATGGCAGTCGGGCCTCCGACTCGCCCGGCTTCCTGGGGGTGAGTGCGGATTCCTTGTGGAGGAGGTGCTGGCATATTTCTTGCGGCTGCGGTGTTGGTTCCCGACGGACGGAAAGATTGCGCGGCAATCGATCATCCCGAGGTTGATGCATCGGCTTGACGCCAGGCCGCAGTCGATGGCTGCTGCCTGGCGACTCTGCAATTTCACAAGTGCTATTGGAGGCAAATGATGAAGCGGCTCAATCGGGTTATGGCATTCAATGTCGTCGCGGTGTTGGGGACTGCCTTGGCGATCCCACAGTCCGGCAGCGCCCAGGAGGCCGCTGCACCCGCGCAAGCGGCGACTCCTCAACCACCAGGCGCTCAGCCTGCGGCCGCGCCGGCGGATCCAGCCGCTGCGCCCCAGCCTCCCGCTGACCAGCAAGCCGCACCAGCAGGTGAGCCGCCGGTGCAGCCCGCTGCGGAGCCGCCTGCCCCGCGCAAACTGGAGATTCTCGAGTTGCAGCACCGCGAGCCGCAGCAGTTATCGCAATTGCTCGGCTTGTGGGATCAAGTCGCGGTGCCGGGCTATGGTGGCCGTGGCCGTATCGCCGTGCAGCGCCCGAGTTTAGAAGAACCACCTAGCCAGCGAGTCGCGATTGCTCTCGACAATGAAAAGAAGCTGATATTTGTGAGAGGTACGGCCGAGCAGATCGAGAAAGTAAAGGCATTGGTTGCTGCACTGGATGTCGCCGACGATGCTGTCAAACCACAGGATTTCGCCAACTACCGGCTGATACCGGTCCCCAATGATACCAGCGGACAGATTCAGTCCACTCTGACGCAACTCGACTTGGCCGGACAATCGCTGCGCGTCGGCAACACCACGTTCATCGCTTACCCAACAGATGACGAAGACAGAGAGCGGTTGCAGCAGGCTGAACAGGTCATCAGTCGACTGACGGCTCAGCCACCTGCTGAAACCCCACCCGCGGCCGAGCAACCGGCTGCAGCCGAGCCAGCCCCGAGTCAGCCTGCGGCCGCTCAGCCCGCAGCACCACAACCGGCCGCAACTCAGCCAGCTCCTGCAGGCACCTAATCACTGACAATCTCACGAGTTGCTTGCTGCGGCATAACGATTGCACAACTCGGCGGTTCAGGACCTTAGTGTAAGAGTCCCTTATAAGATGTGGGCTTCCCGTCCACCTCTGATCATCCGAGTAACTGAGGAGATGGATAGATGGCACAAGCAAGATCAACCGCCGGCTCGCGACACTTTGGCGAAGCTCAGCGGCACAGTGAAGGCACGTTGGCGTACAGCATCGAAGACCAAACGGCACGCATTCCTTCAGATGTTTTTCTGTGGGCAGCAGCCGGTTCGATTTGCGGTTCCTTAGCCATGAAGATGGCTGGTCGTGATCATGAAGCCCTGTTTGTCGGACAGTGGGCACCGACGTTTCTGATCCTCGGGCTGTACAACAAGATCGTCAAGGTCGCCGGCTCCGATCGCGTGCATTCATCGTAACAAGCCGACCATTTCGGCCCGCGATCGACGCGGAAACGGCTGAGGTTTTGCCGATCATCCTGGGTGTTCAGCACCCAGCATGATCGGGCACCGATGGATGCCCACCGAATCACGATCTTCCATCGCGATAACTGCTGCAGACGAATGTGATTTCTGCTGATCTCTGTGATAGAGGTGTTCCGATCCACAGATTCTGCCTAGGGCGACCGCTCACAAATTCGAGCAGACGTAGCCACAGTGAGCTTTTCCTAGGCGATTTGTGAATACCTGCTAGCCGAGGAAATCCGAGATCATTTCTGAGCCACCGGTAGCAAGGCTACGGCTGCGCGGGCAGAGAGCCTGCGGTTGTTGGCAGAAGGCTACTGCACTTGTGCTCGCGGAGTCGTACCGCCGCGTATTCTCAGAACGGCGAGAGCTTGGCCTGTCTAACGACACTTGCGGCTTTGTCGTTGCGATGCCCCATCGCACTGATGCAGAGATTGGCTCGCCGCTCAAGCATTGCACATGGTTTACAAAGAAACTGCGTCGCTCGATTGGCCTGAACGGGCGGTGATGCTCACTGCGGTTGCGGTGAGCGTGTTCCTGGGCGCGGCGGCAGAAGTTCCGTAGATCACAGGCCAAGTGCCGGTCGACTGCGATGGCCAACCGACACCGAGACACAATTGAAGCGATTGACTCGGCGGCATCCTGGGATCTGGAGCCACTGGTGGAAACGCCACGCAGTAACTCACTCTGCGGTGAGCTACTGCGGTGATCCCTCGAGAATGGCTCAGCTCAGCCACCGACTGCCTTAGTACAGATTTCGCTCAACCCCATCATCCGCGTTGTCTGCCAGTTTATTAGCAACCACTTGGCGGACGGCTCGGCTGGCGATTTCTTCTTGCAGCTTCGCAACTGCAGCTTTCACAGGCATGGTTCCCAAGTCGCCATCGATGCGATCGCGAAGCGCAAGCGCGCCGACTTCGGCTTCCTTGGGACCGACCACCGCCATGTAGTTGACCAAGTCCAACTGAGCATCACGGATCTTGGCTTGCACCTTACCGTCGCGTGAGTCGACGGTCACACGCAGACCAGCCGCTTCAAGTTCCTTGGCCACAGCAACTGCGTACTCGAGCGACTTATCGGACAGCGGCAGCACGCGGATCTGCTCGGGCGACAACCAGAGTGGGAACGCGCCGGCAAAGTGCTCGATCAGCATCCCGGTAAACCGTTCAAGCGAGCCAAACGGTGCGCGGTGAATCATCACTGGCCGATGCACGTCATTGTCGGTCCCCTTGTACTCCAGCTTGAATCGCTCAGGCAGGTTGTAATCCAACTGCACAGTACCGAGCTGCCAGGAGCGGCCAATGCAGTCGCGGACCATGAAGTCAGCCTTCGGTCCGTAGAACGCCGCTTCACCAGGCTGCTCGTTGAAGTCCAAGCCGCTGTTGTGCAGCACTCCCCGCAGCGCCCCTTCGGCACGGTCCCAGTTTTCGGGGCTGCCGACGTACTTATCGCTGTTGGGATCACGAAGGCTGAGCTGCACGCGGTAATCGCTCAGACCGACGGACTCGAGCACGAATTTGGTTAGTTCGATCGTCGCCTGGAACTCCTGTTCCACTTGGTCGGCGGTGCAGAAAATGTGCGCGTCATCCTGGGTCAGTCCGCGAACCCGCAACATGCCGTTTAGTTCACCGGTCTGCTCATGACGATAGACGGTGCCGAACTCGAACAACCGCAGCGGCAACTGGCGATAAGAGCGCGGCTGGGCCTTGAAGATATGGCAGTGGTGCGGGCAGTTCATCGGCTTGACCAAGTACCGCTCGTTGACGGTCTGCCACTGGTGCAGCACCTGCCGCTTGGCTTCGGCTGAAGCCGACGGTTTGTAGTCGGGCAACTGCACGCCGAGCACCTCAGCCGCTGCCATCAGCTTGTCTTCATCGTCGCGCGACAGTGTCCCTTCCTCGAGCCGGCGGTTCCAGGCGTCGAGCAATCCGCCTGCCTCACTGCCGAACAGCGGTGCGAACTGGCTGTCCCGGTAATACGGAAAGTGGCCGCTGGTCTCGTACAATTCGACCCGTCCCAGATGGGGACTGTAGACGGGGTCGTAGCCACGGCCGAGCAACTCTTTGCGCAGGAAGTCCTCAAGGGTTACGCGTACCCGGGCGCCCTTGGGCAGCCATAAACAGAGCCCCTGGCCGACTTCGGGATTGATCGCAAATAAACCGTGCTTCTTGCCGAGCACCCGGTGATCGCGACGCTTCGCTTCTTCGACCTGTTCTAGGTAAGCGTCGAGTTCTTTCTTGTCGAAGAACGCGGTGCCGTAGAGTCGCTGCAGCTGACGCCCCGAGGCATCACCCTTCCAGTAGGCGCCGGCAACGCTTAGCAGCTTCACCGCTTTGATTCGGCCGGCGTCGGGAATGTGCGGACCGCGACACAGGTCGACAAACTCGCCCTGGCGATAAATGCTGACGGTTGGTTGATCGGCCAGACCGGTGTCGATGTGCTCGACCTTCAAATCCTGCTTCAGGTCGCTGCACAATTGTCGGGCTTCATCGCGGCCCAATACGACCCGCTCAAACGGCTCTTTGGCTTTGATGATCTCTTTCATCTCGGCCTCGATCTTCGGAAAATCTTCTTCGCTGATTTTCTCAGGGAGATCAAAGTCGTAGTAGAAACCGCCTGAAGTGGTCGGGCCGAAAGCGAGCGATACACCGTTGTAAAGCCGCATCACGGCGCGAGCCATCACGTGCGCTGCCGAGTGCCGCAGCACATCAAGCGCTTCACGATCGCGGCTGGTTAACAACCGCAAGTCCAACGGCTCGCTGCTTTCGGATTCGACTAGCTCTCCGAGCGGACGCGCGGCGTCGACCACCTTGCCACCGATCTCTGCGGCCACGACAGCCCGGGCGAGTCCTTCGCTGATGCCGGCCGCGATCTGCAGCGGTGTGGTCTCGGCGGAGTGGGCACGGATGGTGCCGTCGGGCAAGCGGACCTGAACCTCACCAGCGGCTGGTGGCAAAACGTTGGACATCGCGAGTCATCCTGTACAGAGTGAAACAAATCGCCGACACGAAGGGCGCTGCTTCCACGATACCGATTGGGTTGGAAACCCGGAATGCCGGAATGAGTCCGGCCTCCCTAATTTGGTCGTTTGGATGTTTCCCCAGCGATTTCGCTCACAAACGTCGGCACGGCGTACCCAGGTAGCACCGCCCGCAGGGCGGCAATCAACTGGCGTCCCCGCTCGAGCGGAACTTCAAAATGCGCTGCCCCGGCGACCCGATCGAGCTGATGGAGGTAATACGGCTGGACGCGGAGATTGACCAGTTCACGGCAAAGCTGCGCAAACGTGTCGGCATCATCATTGATCCCCGCAAGCAGCACGGCTTGATTGAGTACCGGGATGCCGTGATCGACCATCCGGCCGATCGCTTCGCTGACTGTTGTGTCAATTTCCTGCGGGTGGTTGCAGTGGATCACCATCCAGACCGCCAATCGGCTCGTGCGCCACCGCGCCACCAGTTCATCGGTTACGCGCTGCGGGATTACGATCGGCATCCGCGAGTGGATCCGCAGTCGGCGGACATGCGGAATCGCTTCGATCGCCGACATGATTTTATCGAGCCGACCGTCGGACAACGTCAACGGATCGCCGCCGCTGAGAATTACCTCGTCGATCGAGTCGTTACGCTGGAGGTAATCGAGCGCCGACTCAAATTGCCTCCCGTCATCGCCTGCGGGACTGTGGGAGTAGTCGAACTGGCGGCGAAAGCAGTACCGGCAGTGCACACCGCAAACGCCGGTTGCGATCAGTAACGCCCGGCCAGCGTATTTCTGCAGCAAACCCGTCGAGACGCGAGCGGCGGTATCGCCAACGGGATCGGCAATATATCCGGGCTGCACCTGCGCCTCGGCCGAAACGGGCAGAACCTGTCGCAACAGCGGGTCGTTCGGGTCGCCCGGTCGGATGCGACTCAGGAACTCGAGCGGAACAAACGTCGCAAACTCCCGCTGTGCCTGCGCGACCTGAGGCGATTCGGCGGGCGGCAGATGCAGCAGTTCGCGCAGCCGATTCACGTCACGGATCGCCAGCCGCATCGACTCCTGCCAGCTTCGCGGGCGGGGCGGAGCGGCAGCCGACGACGCCTCGGACGCACCGGCATCGCCCGATTTTGATGCGGAACCGGTGCGGACAAGTTTGTCGCTAACGGTTAGAATCTGCTGCAAAGTTCCTCCCCCTACCTGCTTCAATCCGACGACGGAGTCTGCGTTCTCGTGGCAACGTACAACACCAGTGACTTTCGCAAAGGCCTCAAGGTTCAGATCGACGGCGAACCTTACCTGATGGTCGAAATGAATTTCGTCAAACCCGGCAAAGGCAACGCGCTGTACAAGTGCAAGATGCGGAACCTGATCCGTGGCACTACGCTCGACCGAACGTACAAGGGCGGCGATTCATTGGAAAGTGCTGATGTCGAACAAACCGATGTTCAGTATCTCTATCGCCAAGGCGAAGACTACGTGTTCATGGACAGCAGCACCTTCGAACAGTACGAGGTGAAGAGCGAAGTCGCCGGCGATGCGTGGAAATACTTGAAGGACGGCATGACCTGCGCGGTAACGCTGTTCAATGGCCAGCCAATCATCCTCGAGCCGCCATCGCACGTCGAATTGGAAGTCATCGACACAGCACCCGGAGCGAAGGGTGACACGGCCACCAACGTCACGAAACCGGCGAAGGTCGAAACCGGCGCTGAGTTCACCGTGCCCGGCTTCATCAAGATCGGCAACGTCATCAAGGTCGATACCCGCAGCGGCGCGTACGTCGAACGCGTCAGCAACTAATTCGGCCGAACAGCCGTTTGCCGCTACGCCGCTTAGGCAAAATCGATGTTCGCATTTCTGCGACACTTGCGCGAGCGCTGGTCCAATTGGTGCGGCGACGCAGAGATGGAAAAGGCGATCCGTCAGCACCTCAGCGATCAGGGGTACTACGGCGGATCTGCCAAACTTCGCAACGTGCGACTGGCCGCGGTCCAGCGTCCTGGTTGGATTCAGATCTACCGGTTCGAAGTAACGGCCCGGGTGGCGGCCGCTGCCCGGACCGACGACGGCCAGTCAGACTCGCCTACTCACCCACCTGCTCCCGCGGTTGCCGGGGATGATCACCCGGCGCCCGCTGTCTATCATGAGCTGTTCGGACTGGTTCGCGAAGACCACCGTTACAATCAGACGAGCGTCCGCGTCTTTGCCTCGGCGGGCCAGCGGCTGGAACTGTTTGAGCGCTGGAGCGACGGTCTGATTCAGCTCCGCGGCGGTCGCGGAATGGCCTCACCGTGACCTGCCGTCGCCCAGCGGTCTCCAGCCGCCGCCCCGCCTCCGATCCTCGAACTCCAACTAGATGCACTATGCGACTGGTATTCTCGATCATCTTGCTTGCGTTTTCCGGAG
>CALELC010000020.1 GCA_937904535.1 uncultured Planctomycetaceae bacterium | reverse complement strand
ACCGGGGCTAATGGCTTGGAATGCCTTCGGCATGAGAACTCGCTGGGTTCGTGGGGACCGAACGCTAACGCGTTCCGGCTGATGTATGTAATTGGTTGGGCGAAAGCACGTGGTATTGGCCGCGACCCTCCTTGGTGAAGCGAAGCCTTTGAGTTGTTACGGCATACGGAGTATGCCTACTACCTTGTCTCCTGCTTACCAATCAGTGAGGCGACCTGTTGAGCAATCGCGAGTTCCTCATCGGTGGGCACGACGAGGGTGCGGACGACTGCAGCGGCTGGCGTGAGGTCGATGATCTCGCCAGCGGCTCGCACCGACGTGTTGCGCTGCAGGTCGATGCCGATCCCGAGGTGTGCGAGCGGCTCGGCGACCAGTTGCCGAATCACCGTCGAGTTCTCGCCCACTCCGGCAGTGAACACCAGTGCATCAAGTCCTCCGAGGATCGCCAAGTAAGCGCCGATGTATTTTTGCAAGCGGTGCACGTAGATTTCGATGGCTAGGTGTGCCGCAGGATCGCCGATTTCACGCCGCTGCAGAATCGTTCGCATGTCGACATCGCCGCAGAGACCCAGCAGCCCGCTGCGTTTGTTCAGCAAGTGATCGACGTCGTCGACCGACATCCCGAGTTGGCGGATCAGGTGCAGTGGAATCGCCGGGTCGATGTCGCCGGTGCGTGTGGCCATTACCAGCCCTTCCAGCGGCGTCATGCCCATCGATGTTTCGATGGCGACTCCGTCAATGGACGCCGTAACACTCGCTCCACCGCCCAAATGCAGACTGATGATTCGGGTGGGCTGCAAACAATCAGTGTTTGTCCCTGTTTGGTCGCCGGGTATGCCACTTGCGGCGAGATAGTCGATTGCTGCCTGTGTTACGTATTGATGCGACGTCCCATGCGCTCCATAGCGACGGATGCCGTGATCGCGGTAATAGGTGTCCGGCAGTGCATAGCGGAACGCTTTGGGGGGCAGCGTCACAAAGTACGCTGTGTCGAACACCAGCACCTGCGGAATCGCCAGCGTTTGGGCGGTGATCGCTTCAATGACGGCGCGGGCCGGGGGATTGTGCAGCGGAGCGCGGGTGTCAAGCTGACGGAGTTCGGTAAGCACATGCTGATCCACCAGCGTCGGTGCGGAGAACTTATCGCCGCCTTGCACGACGCGGTGTCCGATCGCTGCCAATGGGATAGCAGCGTGGCGATCCAGCGCGATCTGGGCAGCCGAGAGGTGATCGGGCGCGTCACCGCCGGGTTGGCCGATGCGATCAACCAATCCATGGGTGAGCCGGGTGCGAGAGCTTGTATTGATGCAGGCGAACTTGAGTGTCGTGCTGCCGACGTTAAAGACGAGAATATTCATTCTACTGAGGCCACCGCATCCTCCGGTGTCGTCTTCACGTTGAGACTACTGGGTGGAGGCGACTGTGCCTGCACGGCGGTGATCGCGACGGTGTTGACGATGTCGGCGACCGTGCAGCCGCGCGAAAGGTCGTTGACCGGTTTGCGCAGGCCCTGCAAGATCGGACCGATCGCCACCGCGCCGGCGGACCGCTGGACAGCCTTATAAGTATTGTTGCCGGTATTGAGATCAGGAAAAATGAACACGGTAGCGCGGCCAGCGACGGGGCTGCCGGGCAGTTTCTGAGCTGCCACCTGCGGATCAATTGCGGCGTCGTACTGCAACGGCCCTTCGACCAACAAATCGGGACGCTTTTGTCGCAGCATGACCGTAGCACTGCGAACTTTCTGGACATCTTCGCCGTGCCCGCTCTCGCCGGTCGAATAAGACAACATCGCAACTCGCGGCTCAATGCCGAACTGCGCCGCGGTGTCGGCGCTGCTGCTGGCGATCTCGACCAGTTGCTGAGCGGTCGGATTCGGGATCACAGCACAATCGCCGTACACCAACACACCGTGTTTCAGGCACATTAAAAACACGCTGCTGACAACACTGATGCCGGGCCGCGTCTTGATGATCTCAAAGGCGGGCCTAATGGTATTGGCGGTGGTATGAACCGCGCCCGAAACCATGCCACCCGCAACTCCGCGATGAACGAGCATGGTGCCAAAATAGTTGGCTTCCAGCATTGAGTCGCGAGCGGCGTCGAGCGTGATGCCTTTATGCTGTCGCAGGGCGAAGTATTCTTGAGCGAATGATTCGTGCAGCGGACTGCTGCGTGGATCGATGATTTCCACACCGCTTTCGGGAAGCGTTACGCCCGCTTGGCTGGCGGCTGCTCGGACCGCTGCCGGATCGCCGAGCAGGATCAGGTCAGCCACGTCGCGTCGTCGCAGCACGTCGACCGCCTGTAAGATCCGGGGCTCGGTCCCTTCGGGCAGCACAATCCGAACTCGTTGCTGACGCGCTCGCTGGATCAGCGAGTATTCAAACAGCAGCGGAGGGACGCGATGAGTGACCGGAGCTTGCAAACGCTCAGCGAGTTGGTCGGTGTCGAGATGCCGTTCGAACAGGCCGAGGGCAGAGTCGATTTTGCGTGGAGTGTGTTCGCTGATCTGAGCCCGGACCAGCGAAGCTTTCTTCGCGGCTGTAAACGTGTCGTCGGGCGTCATCAGAATTGGCAGCCCGCTGGGGCTTTGTAGCAAACGTGTCACTGATGGAGGCGGCACAAGTCCGCCGGTCAATACCACTCCAGCTGGCGCTGGACCATCGGCATGCAAGCTGGCCAGGGCGCAGCCGACGAGGATGTCGCTGCGATCGCCGGGAGTGATCACCAGAGACGCGGGTGAAAGACGCTGCAGGAAATCGGGCAACTGCATCGCAGCGACCTGGAACTGCGTGACTTCGCGGTCCAGGGCTGCCTCATCAGCAAGAAACACTGCTGCTTGCATACCCGTCTGAATCTCTCGCAGTGTTGGCTGCCGCAGCAGCGGTTCTTCGGGCAGGAGATACAACGGAGCCGCAGCATCCAGTGCCGCTGCCGAGCAGGCTTGCCGTAGCGGTTCATCGATATCGGGATGGACTTGATTGATAATCGTGGCGAGCACTTGTCCGCCGTGATCGCTCAAGTTGTCGTTGCCGATGCGAACTGATTGCACGACGTCTTCCACGGAGCGATTAAACGCCGAGTAGATCGGCAGAATCGCACAGCCCAAATTGATGGCGATTTCCGCATTCAGTTCGAACTCAATTTCGTTGGCCAGACCTTGAAAGCTCGTGCCCTCGACAACTGCAAAGTCCGCTTGCTGCTGGAGCGATTTGAAACGCTGCTGAATTCGCTGAATCAGCTCGGCTTGTCGATCCGCAGCGAGCAGCTTGCGGGCTTCGCTGCGGGTGATGCCCACCATCTGCTCGGGTGTGGCGGGGAGCTGGTAGCGGGAACGCATCAACTGAATGCTGACGTCGGCTTCCCCTGAAACATGCACGAATGGCCGAAAAAAGACGACGCGGCTAAAGCGGCGCACCGCCAATTCCATCACGCCCAACGCGACCATGCGTTTGCCAGTCGCGTCTTCATTGGTGGCCAGATACAAGCTGTCAGGCATGGCGACTCTCGGCACAAGGCACATTGGACTGCGCGCTCAAAGAAGCAGGTCTTCATTATACGGCATCTCATCAGATCGCCGTGATCGATTGCTGCTGCCCCTTCACCGTGTCGCTGCCGTTAGCTCCAACTCCAAATCGTTACCAGGTAGTGGCCGCGAGCTTCTTCGGGATGCAACGCATTAACGTCGAAGCACACCGGCCCGGCGGCATCGGCCTCGCAAATGTCTTGCGATTGGCATCCGGTGAAGTAACGCTGGCCAAGTACCATCGGCACGAGTTGATGACGTTTGGCTTCCGGATAAGCGGAGCCGCTGAGGTAGTCAAACCGCGGGCAGTAGCTCGTGCACAGCGGTTCGCCAAAGCTGGGGAGCCAATTGATGTGGTTAACCGAATAGGCGAATTGGCGAGCCACTAAAGGGACGCCCGCGACTTCGAAGCGATTGCGTTGCCGCGGATCACAGATGAACCGCAGGCCATACGCGAGCGGCCTGCCATCGAGGCCGAAGCTGGCAAAACTGTGGCCTTCGACCGGCCGCAGCGAGCGACTGTCGACCGGAGGCCGTGTGGATGCCGGGCAGCGAGCGGAGACTTGGCGGCTAGTCAGTCGCTGTTCCGCTGAACCCGACAGGTGAATCCGTCGCAGGATCTCACTCGGCTGGGGCAGGCCATCCGGGGGCGCGAGGTCGAAGTTGCTGGGCGAGATGGGAGTGGTGGCCATGGAACCGGCGCGAGCGATACCGGCCAACGAAGCCGCTATGCCGCCGCCCACGACTACATCGCGTCGATGGAGCGCTGTCATGATCTGACTCCAATAAAAGAAGGAGGACTTATAGAAGATTTCGAGCGTCAGGGCTGTTTAAGGCGCCGGTGCGCTCTGCTCTTGTTGGACAGCGGCTTTGGGGCTGGCGGGGCCAAGTTTGGGCACACCGCCGCGGGGTTGAGCTTGTTCGGCCTTGAACTGGCCGCGGCCATCGAATGACTGGCCGGATGACCACGCGCCTTCAGGGACGGGCACCGAATCGTCTTTGCCGGTCAAGGTAAACGTGTAGCTAACTTCCTGAAGTTCTTGCTCTTGTGGGAAATTGGTTGGGATCGGGTGGGCTTTGGGTCCACCGAGTTCCTCATAAGCTGCCATCCATTGGTTTTGGTGCATCGTGTCGCGAGCGACGAGGAACGCCAACATATCCTTCATGCCAGGGTCATCGGTCATGCGGTAGAGCTGGCACGCGAGCATTCGCCCGGAGGATTCTGCCATCGCGTTAGCAAGCATGTCATGAGCCAGGTTGCCGGTCGCATAGACATGGCTGGCGTTGAACGGAACGCCGCTGGCATCAACCGGCATAG
>CALELC010000019.1 GCA_937904535.1 uncultured Planctomycetaceae bacterium | reverse complement strand
GCCTTCGGTGGCCGGTTGTTCAAAGCCGGCATTCTGCACGGGCTCCAATTTGGTTGGCTCGACAAACTGTGTTAATGCTCCGACGGCCTCCTGAACATAGTTGCGGATCTGAGCTAAGTCCTGACCCTGGCTGGCCAAACCGGCCTTCCAGCTCACGACTTCGACGTCTTCGCCCGTCACTCGGATGGCTACCAGTTCCCCAGGGGCAAGCGTTGGACTCCAGCGATTGGCCGAAATCGCGGGTTGCGCTGCTCCTGGAGCAGGGCTGGCAGTGGCCGCAACCGTCTGAACCGCTGGCGGCGCAGCAGACAGATCCGCGGACGGACCCAGCGGGACGAAGGCAACGCTGCGGCTAAAACTCATGTCCAGTGAGATAGGCCAGTGGGTTTGGTTGGTCGCGTAAATGTAGGTGTCGCCAGCGTAGCGTCCTCGGCGAACGCGGACAGCGCTGATCATCGCCGGATCGGCGGCTACGTCCTCCATCGAAACCGGTGGAAGTTGTGAAAAGCAACGCAGTGAGCGGCGACGGATCTCGCTCCCGGCCTGATTAATTCCCCCACCGCCAATCGCGATCATCATGCGGTCGCTGCGGTTGAGCAACTGTGCGAAAGCTAGCGACGATTCCAGCGGATCGAGTAGCGGCGTGAACGTCGCGATCGATCGCTCTGAGTCGGGATGCTCCGTTTGCGAAGGAGTGCCGGTCGCCGCCGCACGACTTCCGCGGCGCAGTTCCGTGGTCGGCTGGTGGAAAATGCCGACGTCGTGGGACCACACGGTTTTAGAAGGACCGGCACTGATGGGAACGCTTGCATTGCACGCCTCATCGCGGATCCGCAGGCCGAGCGGTTCGATCAGTGAGCGGCGATGCAGCCGCGCGGTCAGAATTCGCGGATGCCGACCCAGTTCCACCAGGTTGGATGGCAATGCCGAGTCGAGCGACATCACGACAAGCGAGTGGTCGTTGAGTTGTTGGAGGATCTGTCGGAAGATCGCTTCGGCCTGGTCCATCCGCCAGTTTTCATAAACCGCGGCACCTTCCTGTTGTACCCACTGAGCCAGGCCAGCCCGCGGCGGGGCGGCAGGGCCGAGGCTGGCGTGGAAATCGTCGAGCGTTTGCGGATCGGTGATCGCAACCGGCGGCAGTCGCAGGTAAGTCCGTTCATCGACGATCACCCCGATTGTCGAGACGCAGCGGTGCTGGTCGCAGCGTCGCCGCAGCTCGCCCATCACGGCCCCCACCTGCTCCGCAACCGCGGCGTGTTTGGGGTTGTAGATTCCAAAGGAGGTAATCGGCGGACCGTCAAAACTCCAGTTGCCGAGCTTCCCGCCTAAAGGCGACGGAGCCGCAATCGAGTTCGCTGTGCTGGAATCGCCCGCAATCGCTTGCTCAAGTGCCGTTAGAGGCGCGCTGGGACGCACGCAGGGCACCAACGTCACCCCCGCGCGATCAAATAGCCGCAGCAGAAGTTCGAGGGCGTCAACGGGTTCACCAGCCGAAGCCCAGTTGGCATTCCAGCTGGCATCAATGGACGAGCGCGTGCTGGGATAGCAACTGGCGCCGTCGGACGAGACCGTCAGCAGCACGCCGCCGTACCCTTCACGGTTGACGGCTTCGATCAGCCGATTGCCGGCGACCCAGACGGCTTGATAATCGAGCGGATTGTCGAGCGTTGGTAGTCCGCGATCGCCAAACTGTTGCAGAAAGTCGCTCAGTTCCAGCCGCATCGTCGCAAGCCGCGTGGCCGCAGGCGAGGCTGCGCTGCGGCTGCGTTCGGAGGGCTCGCCCTCGTCGACCTGGATTTCGATCGACTCAAACAGTGCGGGTTGGGTGGTCGAGCGATTGGAGATCAGAATGCGGGTATTGCTCGATCGCGGCCAGAAATCGACCGCAGCCGTGCGCCAGCCGCTCGGGTCGCGATTGAACTCATTGGAGGTGATGACTAGGCCTTCACCCAGTTGCCGGTTTGCCGAAGCGCTGCCCACGACCGCATCGGTGCCATCGACCAGTTCGACGGTCAGCTGGTTCGTTGGGGCTGCAGGCATGCGAATGAGTGCTCGGTGGCGCTGACCGACTTGCGATAGCGGGACGGCATATTCCAGTACCGCCTGAGGTTGAACGATCGTCAGGCGTTTGCCTTCGTGCATCGGTCCCTTGCCGCCCCCTGGGGCGACCGTAGCGCCGGGCAACCAGTCGGCCGTGGGGCGTGGTAGTAAGCGCGTCACCGACAGCGCCGCCTCGGGAGGCTCCGCCTTGCCGAGCGCTCGCCAGCGACTGCTGGAATCACCGCTGCGCGGCGAGACGGGGGGCGTGGGGAGTTCAGGTGCTACGACCGCGACCGAAAACTCCGTTTGAAAAAAAGGTTCCGGCTCGCCGCTCGCGAGTGTCAGCGACTGCCCCAAAGGAAGTTGAAACGGTGGGGCAAACGAGGCCGGGAGCGCTTCACTGAGCGACTGGGTGAGTGTGTTTGCCAGCGCCAGCGGCGAACGATTCTGTGACTGCGCAGCGGCGTTCCTGGTGTTCGGCCGCAATTGCCAGCGAAGGCGATAGGCACCTTCCACCGGAGGAGCCGTCCAGTGAGCTGCCTGAAGCACCAGCCGACCGTCGGCAAGCTGAGCCGGCCAGCTTTGTGAAGACACTGTAGTCTGGTCCCCAGCAATCACCTGGCAATGAAGCACTAGTTCCTGATCAGCGGTGGCTGGCAATACAGCGGCCAGGCCTTCCACTTTAAGTGCCACGACCTCCTCCGTCCAGAATACAGTGCCGCCGCCGAGGCGGATGCGGAAGGCGTCGCCTGCAAGTCGGCGGCAGGTCAGCGCTGACTGGGCATCGATCGAACGCTGCAATTCGCCGCTGCGGTCGAGCTCGGCGAGATCGATCTCGGTGGTCCAGGCTGGTGTCAAATCGTCTGTCTCGAGCCGCACTACCAGCCGCTGGTCCACGGCGGCGCGCACGCGAAACGCGATGCCACCGCTGGTGGTCGACACGCTGATCAGTTTGCCCTCGCCATGCGGCAGCATCGGCAGCCGTGCCGGCGGGCTAAACCGCAAC
>CALELC010000018.1 GCA_937904535.1 uncultured Planctomycetaceae bacterium | reverse complement strand
GCATCGGCACGCCACTGCGCAGCAGCGACGCCATCTGCGAGTAGAACGTGGCCATCGTCTGGCCTTTGACCCGCCGATTGGTCAGCGCCGACTTCGAGACGGAACTCTTGCCGTCGGCGGCTTTGACTTCGATCGGAAACAGGTTCTGTGCCGCCAACTGCGCCGTGGCGTCGCGAGGGTTACCGGCATCGAGGGTTCCGACGACTTTCTGGCCCGTCAGATTCCGGGCAACGTAGGCAAACTCTGGCATTAGGAGCGATCACCCTTGGTCAACCGGACCACTTCATCGACGCTGGTATTGCCGAGAATCGCCTTTTCCCAGGCGTCCATTCGCAGCGGTTTCATGCCTTCGGCCAGCGCCGCGCGGCGAATTTCCCAACTACTGACTCGGTCGTGCGCCATTTGGCGGATCGATTCGGTGGTCACCAACAATTCATAGATCCCGAACCGGCCAGCATAGCCCACCGAGCGGCAGACGCGACAACCGACGGACCGATACAGCGGCCGGCCATCGAGTTTCTCCCAGGGGAAATCCGGCGGCAGATCACTGCGATTCGGCTGATACGGCTCCTTGCACGATGGGCAGAGCCGCCGGATCAGACGCTGAGCCATCACCGCCTCAACCGTACTGGCGACCAAGAACGGCTCGACGCCCATATCGATCATTCGCGTGTACGCCCCCGCGGCGTCGTTGGTGTGCAGGGTGCTAAACACCAAGTGACCGGTGAGCGATGCCTGAATCGCGTTTTCGGCGGTCTCGAAGTCGCGGATTTCGCCGACCAGCACAACGTCCGGGTCATGTCGCAAAATCGCGCGCAAACTGGCAGCGAACGTCAGCCCGATCTTCGGATGGACCTGGATTTGGTTAATGCCGTCGAGTTGGTATTCGACCGGGTCTTCCGTGGTGATGATCTTGTTGTCCGGGCCGCGGATTTCGAGCAAGCTGCTGTAGAGCGTCGTGGTTTTACCGCTACCCGTGGGCCCGGTAACCAAGATGATGCCGTGCGGCATGCGGATCAGGTCGTGGAACGTGTTGTAGACGTCTTCCGACATCCCCAACCCACGCAGCTCGAACACCATGCTGCCCTTGTCGAGCACACGCATGACCAAGCCTTCGCCGTGGATCATCGGGATCACACTGACACGGATATCGACCTCGCGGGAATGCACCCGCAGCTTGATGCGGCCGTCTTGCGGCAGGCGTTTTTCGGCAATGTTCAGCCGCGCCATGATCTTCAGACGGCTGATGATCGCGGCCTGAAAGCGGTTGATCTCCGGCGGCACCGGTTGCGGGTGCAGGATGCCGTCGATGCGGTACCGGATCACCAACCCGTCGGACTGCGATTCGATGTGAATGTCACTGGCCCGCGTCTCGATCGCTTCGAGCAGGATTTCGTTCACCAGGCGAACGACCGAGGCTTCCTGAGCCATTTCCGACAGCTCGCTGCCATCGGTCTCGATTTCATCGAGTAACTCCAGCCCGTCTTCGTCAACCGCGGCGGCGACCAAGCCTTCGATCGTCTCGCTGCCGACGCCCATATGGCGCTTGACCAGCCGAGCGATCTCATCGCGTTCGGCGACGACCGGAATCAAATGCCGCCCGGTGGCAGCGCTGGCTTCGTCGAGCGGATAGAGGTCGAGCGGATCTGAAGTGGCGACGATGATCGATCCGTCGCGGCGTCCAATCGGGAACAGGCCGTGGCGATAAATCAACTTCTGCGGAAAGCCAGCCAGAGCTCCTAAATCGACCTCGTACTCTCGCAGGTCGACGTAATCGAGCCCCGCTTCCTCGGCGAGCGCTTGCAGCGCGGCCACTTCGTCGACATAGCCAAGATTGACTGCCGACTGAATCACGCTGCCGTTATCGTCGGACATCGACTGGGCGAGTTGTTCGGCAGTAAGCAGGCCGCGCCGTCGCAGAATTTCACCGGCGTGCATAATCATGGCTATTCAAATGTGAAAGGTGGGAAAGTTAGGCGGGAAGTCAACAGCTTAGCGTCCGCCGCCGCGGCCCGTGGCACCACCGCCGCGGTTGAAGGAACCTCCTCCACCGCCAGTCGGTGCGCCGCCTCGGAACCCGCCGGTCGGAGCTCCGCCACGGAAGCCCCCCGGAGCACCACCGCCCCCAGGACCGCCACCGCCAAAGCCGCCGGGAGCCCCGCCGCCGAAGCCGCCGCGCTGTTGCATCTGCTGAAGAAATTCCATTCGTCGCTGAATATCGGACTGCGAAGAGGTATTCCCCCCCGAACCGCTTCCGCCGGTCGATCCCGAGTTGCTGGCCTGGTTCGTGGTCGAGCGAGACTGAGTCCCGAGAACGGAATTCAGCGCCTGCTGCACGACTTCGGCTTTCACGTTGCCTTGGAGCGCGATGATTTCGACGGTTTCTTCCGCCTGCATCCCGCCGGCATCGATCGCCTCAACCAGCTCGCGGATGTCTTCGACATCTTGAGGCGGGGCGCTCACGATCAGCGAATTGCTACGAGCGTCAACCGCTATGCTAACTGGGGCCAGCTTGGTTGTCTGC
>CALELC010000017.1 GCA_937904535.1 uncultured Planctomycetaceae bacterium | reverse complement strand
CAATCGCTCCCAATCGTTCTCGTAGTGCTTAACCGGGACGTGCAGATTATCGGTCACATCGTTTCCAATCCGACTGTGCACTGCGACTAAGCGGCCGCTGATATCGAAGAGCGGCCCACCGCTGTCGCCACCGATCAGCGCACAATCGGTGTGCAAAGCGTCCCGCCGCACAGCCAGGATCCGCCCCACACGTGTCACCAGCCCACGGGTGCCGTCGAAGCCGCCTGGATGCCCCGTGGCGATGCACCACATGCCCGCCACCAACGCATCGCTATCACCGATCGTTGCGTGGGGCCAAGGCTGGCCACCATTTTGCTCTGGATCGATCCGAATGAGGCCGGCGTCAACGGAACGATTGAGTCCCAGCGTCGTCCCCGTGACTCGGCGACCGTCGTGAAAGGTAATGAGCGCTCGCTTGCCTGGCCGAGTCGCCACGTGAGCAGCAGTGAAAATGTAACCACGCCCATCAACGATGACGCCGCAGCCCTGCGCTGGCCCAATCGATACGTTGACGGTACAGTCGGCAACTCGCTCAGCGACTCGTCGCTGCAGGTTTTCCAGCTCCATCAACTGCTCGATCGACGTCGGTGTCCCACCCTGCTGCAACAGTTCCTGCAGCGACTCGGGCACGTCGACCACCGTGCCCGAGGTTTCAGCGGCTTGCAATGGCGACACGTCGGTTGCCGTCGCCGGGGCACCGAATAGTACCACCGCCAGCAGCAGCGCAGCGACCCGGGACAGAGCAGGGCCGAGCGAACGGTGGTGAGTTGGAAGAGCGATTCCGATACTCATAGGACGTCGTGTGTCAGGTGGAACAAGCGGAGGCGAAGGGGCGGCGGCTCCCGAGCATCAAAACCTCGCGGAGCCCATTGGGCACGCGACGGCTGCCCGCAGCACCGTCGCCGAACTTCGGCAAGTCATTGTAAACATCCCGCTGCGCGAAAGAAAAACAGATGCCCTCAAAATCACTCTCACGCGGCACGCTGATCGTTGGCTGCGGATACATCGGCCAGCGCGTTGCTCAGCGGATCGTAGCCGCAGATCCTATGGAACCGGTCTATGCGGTGACGCGATCCGCCAGCCGTGCCGATGACCTTGCCCGCCAGCGATTGTCACCGCTGATCGCCGACTGGACCGACCGCCGCACCCTCCGCACCTTGCCGCCGTGTCGGCGGGTGCTGGTGGCAGTCAGTTACGATCCCCGCAGCGGGCTTTCGCGTGAAGATTCACAGGTCGGTGGCCTGAGCAACTTGCTCGACGCACTGCCGCGCGACGTCGATCTGTGCTACTTGAGCACGACCGGCGTGTATCACCAGAGCGATGGCCGCTGGGTCGACGAGCGCTCGCCGGCCCGACCACTCGGCAGCGGAGGCCAGACGCACCTGCGAGCCGAAACACTGCTGCACCGTCGCCGTCCGGCGGGCCGTTGGGTCGTGTTGCGGTTGGCAGGCATCTATGGTCCCGGACGGATTCCCCGAGCAGCAGACGTGATCGCTGGCCGCCCGCTGTCAGGGCCCTATGCTGGCTACCTCAACTTGATTCACCGCGAAGACGCTGCGGCGGCGGTGATCGCCGCCTGGGAGCGGGAGACGCAGCGGAGCCGGCTGTACGTGGTCGCAGATGACCAACCGGTGATTCGGCGGGCCTTTTACGAGCACATTGCCTCCCTGACCGGATCGCCGCCGCCGGTATTTAACCCCACGGCGGAACCCGCTCGGTCCTTGCGTTCCGGTGGCAACAAGCGGATCTGGAACCGGCAAATGCGGCGCGACCTGCTACCGCGGATGGCTTACCCCAGCTCCTTACAAGGGCTGCCTGACCTGCTGGCATGAGTATGGTAGCCTAGGCGTTCAATCGACCGTAAGCCGCACCGTTAACTTTGCCATGATCCACCGTAAAACGCTCTTTCCCGGAATCATCGAACTCAACTTCCAGCTCGGCGAAGTGCTCGGTTGCAATGTCTACCTCGTCTTCGATAGCGACGAGTGGATTTTGATCGACATCGGGTATGAGGAGACGGTCGATGATTTTGTGGAACTCATCCGTCGGCTCGACTTTCCCTTGTCGCGTTGCAAGACGCTCGTGGCCACGCATGCCGACGTGGATCACATCCAAGGGCTTGCCAAACTGAAGCAGTTGCTCAAAACGACGGTGACCGCACATCCGGCAGCCGTGCAAGCGTTGCAAACCGGCGACCCGCTGTTGACGCTGGCCGAGATCGAAGCTCAAGGGCTGAAACTCGACATGCCTCCGGTGCAGATCGATCATCAGATCAACGATGGCGATACCTTGACGGTTGGCTCGCTGGAACTGGAGGTCTGGCACACTCCGGGACACACCAATAGCCAGCTCGCGTTCCGCTGCGGCGATGTGCTGCTCAGCGGCGACAACATCTATCGCGATGGCTGCGTCGGTGCGATCGACGCCCACCATGGCAGTGACATCAAAGCGTTCATCCGCTCGCTGGAGCGGATTCGTGACAGCGACGTCCGTTGGCTGGCTCCGAGCCATGGACCGATCTTTGCCAAAGACAACGCGATGTTGCAGCAGACGATCGACCGCTTGAGCGGCTACCTGCACATGGCCGACTTCGGCACCCTCGCCGAAGACTGGCCGCTGATGGACCAGTGGGATGACGAAGTGGCCGAAGGACGCTTACCTGAGGGTCTCCGTGGCAGCTGACCGGACGCTGGCCCGGTAGCTGATCACGCCGATCACCAACAGCAGGACTGCTCCCAACAAGTCGATCAACGATAGCCGTGAGGGCGTTAAATCGGCTCGATCGGGAAACAGCGAACATGCCGCTGCGGCAAACAGCACCAACCGCTGCGGCCAGTTCAGCGGGTTAAACAGAAACCCTGCCATCGCTGACGCCAGCGAAATAACACCGACGCAAGCAGCCCCGACCGCCAAAATCACACTGATCACGTCCGGCGATCCGCCGTCAGGGCCGAGCAGACACAACTCCGGCCGGTAGACGAACATGTACGGCAACGTGAAGCCGACCAAGGAAAAGCGGAAGGCGGCCACACCGGTCTGCATCACCCCTGAGCCGGCAATCGATGCAGTCGCATAGGCCGCCAACGCCACCGGCGGCGTGACCATCGCCATCATCCCAAAGTAGAAGATGAAGAGGTGCGCGGTCAAAATAGGGACACCCAGCGCAGGGTTCTCGAACACCGGCCCGATCACCGTCGCCAGCAACAGGTACGAGACCGCCGACGGCAAGCCCATGCCGAGCACCAGCGAGCAACCCATGATCGCCAGCAGTGCCAGGAACAAGCTGTCACCGGCCAGCGGAATGATCGCCTGAGGCACTCCGGTGCCGATGCCGGTTCTCGATACCAAGCCGATGACGATCCCGACACACGCGGCGGCGACGATCAGCGGAATCCCGCCTTTGGCCGAAGTGTTAAAGCCAGCCACGATCATCCCACGCCATGACTGGGACGCCACGCCGACGAGCAGCGCACCTGCCATGCCCCAGATCAGCGCGTCGGACCAAGTGCTGACGCCCGGTGCCAATAGCCACGCCAAGACAGTGGCCGCGATCCAAACCGCGACCCCCACGACGCGTTCCCGTAAACTCGCCGCGATCCGTGGGTTGATCAGGATCATCGCCATCACAAAGGCGAGCGCATAGGTCACCGAGCGGAACGGTGAATTACCGTAGATCAAGAATCCCATCAGGCTGCCTAAGGCACCAAAGAACGTCAGCCCTTCCAGGCTGAAGATGCCCGGCCCGGCCGCGGCATTGGCAGCCACCGCCGCACTGATGTTCTCGAGCTGTCGGCTTTCCATTTCAGCTTCCGCTGCAAGATCCCCGGCAGCTTGACGCGGCGCATTGGCCGAGACCTGGCGTCCTCGAGAATCATCCCCGAGCACCGACTGGTCCGCCTCTTCGGGAAAATAATCCAGCCGGCGGGCATAAAAGTGCACCAGCATGAACAGCGATAGATAGAACAACACCGACGGGATAATCGCGGCTTTACAGATCTCCAAAAACGTCACTGGCGGGGTGCGATTGATGATCTCCAGCATCATATAGGCCCCAGCCCCCATCACCGGCGGCACCAGCGCGCCGCCCGATGAAGAGGCTGCTTCAATCGCTCCTGCGATGTGACGGCGAAAGCCGACGCTTCGCATCATCGGAATCGTGAACGTTCCCGTCGTCACCGCATTGGCGACCGCGCTGCCAGACAGTGACCCCATCAGGCCACTGGCCAACACAGAAACCTTTGCCGGTCCGCCAGACTTCGTGCCGAATAGCCGGGTGGCCAGTGAAATGATGTAACCGGTCGCACCGCTGGCTTCTAGAAACGCACCGAACAGCACAAACAGAAACACATAACGAAACATCACGCCCAGCGCTGTGCCAAACACGCCTTCCGTGCGCAAATACGTCTGACCGATCAGGTCCCGCCAATCCTGGCCGCGATGCGGAAAGAGCCAATCGGGCAAATCCTGAGCGATGCTCTGATGGGCATAAAGCACAAACAGGATCGCCAGGATCGGCAATGCAAGTCCGATCGCCCGCCGCGTCGCCTCCAGGATCAACACCAGCCCGATCGCACCGACGATCAAGTCTTGGGTCGTGTACAAACCCGCCCGCTGCCCCAGGTCCGAACCGTACCACAACACGTAGCCGCAGCAGAAACTCGCCAGCAGCACCAACGCCCAGTCCAACGCCACGGCCCAATTGGCAGCAGCGACACGGCGATGCAACGGAAAGCAGAGGAAACAGAGGACCAAACCGGCGGCGGCAAACAGCGCCAATTCCTTCAGCGGCGCCAGCAGCGAAAAATTGACTTCGATCAACACGTACAGCGACAACGCCGCTGCCAAAATCCCGACGACCCAGCGGCGCAGCGGTTTTCGTGCGACCGGCGTTCCCAAGCCCTCCGCCGCATCGCCGCTCTCGACAGCCAATTCACTCATTGGTCACCGCCCCGGACAAAATGCCGGCCTCTTCAAAGTACCGAATTGCTCCGGGGTGGAACTCGGTGCCGTTGCTGCGAGCGACGTTTTCAGGAGTGATATCCTTGGCCGCGCGGTGCCGCTGCACGATCTGCTCACGATGCTCATAGGCACGTTTGACGAAGTCATACACCAGTTGCTCGTCGACACTGGCGTGCGTAATCAGGTGCGCCGAACCGACATTGAGACCGTGATACTCCGCGTCGACGCCTGGATACGTTCCGGCCGGAATCGTCGCGTGTTCAAAGAAGGGATAGTCGGCAATCAGCTTTTCTTTGGCCGCGTCATCAAACGGAATCAACAGCACCGGGCGCGCTTGAGCGATCTGGGCCAGCGCCGGATTGGGAACGCCCCCACCGATCATCGCCGCGGCCACAGCCCCGTCGCCGAGCAAGTCGACCGCGCTTTGCTGGCTGCCGTACCGCGGTTCGATGTCCGCCATCGACAACCCGTGTGCTTCGAGAATCGGGTTGACGAAATACTCAAATCCAGCCCCCTCCGGTCCGACGAACACCCGTTTGCCGCGCAAATCGGCAATCGTCTGGATGCCTGAATCCGCCGTCGTGACGAACATCGCCACGTTGGGGAACAACGTCATCACGGCGCGAATATCGTGCTTCTGCTCCCAGTCGCCTTCGCCGCGAACAGCGAAATAAGTGATCGAAGAGTTCGACATCGCGAACTGCAACTTGCCCTGAGTCAGCAGGCGGATGTTCTCCATCGAGCCGCCTGTCGACTCGGCGCTGACCCGCCAGTTCGTCCCATCCTGATGCTCATTGACGACTTCGCAAATGGCGCTGCCGACGGTGTAGAACGCCCCGCCAACCGGAGCGGTACCGACGCTGATGAACTGCCGCTTTTCTCCGCCACCGCGGTTGCATCCGGCGGCTAAACAAGTGGAAAGCGAGAGGAAGCCGACCAAAATCAATCGCAAACGGATCACACGATGCATCAGGGGCTCGTCAATTTTGGGAAGGGATGAGGCGGGAGTTCGGAGTGGCCCGAATTGGACAAGCGAGCGTACCATGAACCGCAGCAGCATCCAACCATCGGTTTCGCTTTTCCACGCTCGTTCAGGGGCGCCCAAGTGCCGTCCCCAGCCAGCCACATTTTAAGCCAGTTTCGCCCCCTGGGACGGTTACCACGGCTCCTCCAGCCAGCGACGAATCTCGATCCCGCGGGACGTGAACGTCGCTTGAATTGCGCCCACTTGAGCGGTGATGTGCACGCCGCTGCCCCGGACTCGCAATGTCTCTTCGACCTCCGGACGCTCGGCTCGCCGTCCGCCACTGACGATCACCTCGCGCGGACGTGCCCAGTCCAACACCGGACGGCTGTCGACGCTCAAACTGCCGTGATGCGGCGCCATCAGCAACCCACCTGCTCGAGGCCGTGGCAACTCTAACACCAGCTGCAACCCCGGTGGCTCGAGGTCGCCTGGTAAGATCAGTGACCGACCGCCGTGGTCCATCCGCAGCACCAACCTGTTGGCGTTCTCATTGCCCGCCACTCCATCGCGCGGCGGGTGCAAGATCGTGACCAAGCCATCGCTCAGCAGCTGCTGATCCTCTCGGCCCACTTCGCGGACCGGAACGCCGGCCCGCGCGATCGCTTCTCGAATCGGGACCAGGCCCGGTTTCGGGACATCCAACATGCCAACCGGAACGAGCAATTCGCCCACCTCAAACCGGCGCAGCAATCCCGGTAAGGCGTTGTAGTGGTCGGCATCCGCGTGCGAAATCGCAATCGCATCCAACCGCGTTAGCCCCAGCGCCCACAGCGGTTCCTGAATCCCGCGACTCGTATAGCTGTCATTTCCCATCCAACCGCAGTCATACAGCAACGTCCCACGGTGCGGCAGCTTCACAATCACGCTCGTGCCGTGGCCGACGTCGATGAACGTCGCCTGCAGATCTGGCGAGTTGCGATCTGCCGGTGCAACCGCCAGCATTCCCGCGATCCCACACCACAACAAGGAGCCGATCACGAACAGTCGTGGCCGCCAGCCCACGAGCGGTACGGCAAAGCCGATCACCAACGCGAGGTAATAACTCGCGACCCACCAAACCGGCGGCGAGGGCAACCAAAAGTGACTTCCCGGAAGCTCCGCCGTCACCTGAATGATCTGCTGCATGAGCCACAGCGCGCCATAGCTAATCATCGCTGCGGGCATCGCGAACACCGGCCCGGCCGCGCCCAAAACCACAGCCGCCAAACCACTGATCAGTGCAATCGTCATCGGAATCGCCAACAGCAGATTGGCGAGCACTGCAACGGGCGAAACGATGTGAAAGTGCAACCACACCAGCGGTGTCGTGGTCAACGTCACACACAAGCTGTACCAGGCCGCGTTGGCCACGCCCCCACCCCAGCGGTCGAGTTGTTGCCGCCACGGGGGCCGCACGGAATCGATGAGCCGATCGAGCTGGGCCTCAACGCGTAACTCTTCATCGATCCCGCGATATCGATGCCCGCAACTCAAGAGCGTGGCGACGGCCAGAAAGGAGAGCTGCACACCGATCTGCAGCAGATTCGTCGGATTGATCCACAGCAATCCCAGCGCGGCCAGTCCGAGTGAATTGAGCGGCGAGTTCTGACGCCCCATGAACCTAGCTAACAACACCACGCCAACCAACGACGCAGCCCGCACCACCGGTGGCTTGGCGCCGGTCACCGCCACAAATGCCAAACACGCCGAGCCCACAAACAACACCTGCGCTGTCGGGCGCAGGCCCAACAGCACGGCAAGGGAGGTCAGCGCCATCGCTACGATCCCCATATGCAACCCGCTCACCGAGAGCAAATGGATCGTGCCGGTTTCCAACAGTTGGTCTTGTAAGTCCTGATCGATCGCTCCGCGCCGTCCAACGACCAGCGCCGCAGCGATTCCTCCGGTGCGCTCCCCCAGACAAGTATGCAGCGTGGTTTCGCCAGCACGCGAAAGCTGATCAGCCAGCCGCCAGATACTGAATCGCCCCGGAGCAACAACTTCGACCTGCGAAAGCCGGTCGATCCGTAGCCGGCCGTGTTGATGCGCATTGCGGGCGATGATGCGGAAGTCACGAACACCGGGATTCGTCGGTGGTCCAAAACCACTGAGAATGCCCGCCAAACGCAAGCGATCACCATACCGCAGATCACTGGCCTCCTCATCGATGGTGACCACTAACCGCCCGCTGGCTGGCACCCACCGCTGACCATCGCGAATCGCACGCAGTTCGACATCAAACTGCGTTTGCCACGGCGACTGATCGCGGCGAAGTGCGTAGCCGAGTTGAGGACGCCGCTGGATCAGCGATGCGACCACCGCTTCAAACAGTGCTGGCTGTGGATCTTCGCCAACAATTGCCAACACCGATGCCGCGCGATACCGCTGTTCATCCCACTGCGATCGCATCGCCAGTGCTGCGGCGATCAGCACCAACAGCCACGCCCAGCGAACTAAACCGGCCGACACGGCCAGTCGCCAAAAGCTCAGCAGACCGATCCCCACCCAGATTGGCCACGGCACAGCAAAGGTCCGATCCGCTCCAATGCCCATCGCGGCAGCGACGGCAATCGTTATCATCGGTTGACGCCGCAGATTGAAAGGCTGTTGGCGTGTTTGGAGCCATCTCGGTTCGCTACGACGTGGTTTCAATCCGACCGCCCCTTTCATGACTGCGGCATGAGATCCACGCCCCGGCCCGTCGCTGCTCGCTTCGGGAATGATCGCTAAAGTCGCATGGGTACGGTGGCCCTCGGGTCATCCGAGGTCATGGGGATTGCCCAATCCGTCCCTCCCCGTTCGTCCCAACTCCCTCAGACAACATGAAATCGAAACAGCAACCGCGTTATCAGAATATCGCTCCGGTCGCCGACATGTGGGGGGTGAAAGCCTTTTTCATGCTGACCTGTATCGCCGTAGCGATCCACCAGCCTTTTAATCTCAAAGCTCAAGATATGGATCCTGCCGCCACCCCGCAGCCGCCGTTTCAGTACCCACCGTCACCGCGCGGTGATGTGGTCGACCACTATCACGGCACCACCGTCGCTGACCCGTACCGCGATCTGGAAGACACCGAAAGCGATTCGACTGCCGCTTGGATCGAGGCTCAGAATCGACTCACGCGCAGCTACCTCGATGCCATTCCGCAGCGACAACCACTCGTGGAACGCCTGACGGAGTTGTGGAACTATGAGCGGTATGCCATTCCCGAGCTCCGCGGCGAAACCTATTTCTTTACCCACAACAACGGACTGCAGAACCAGAGCATCCTCTACCGTTCGGAGGCTCACGATGCGCCCAAACAGATCCTGCTGGATCCCAATCGCCTCAGTGAGGATGGGACCATCGCCTTATCGTCCTGGGCTCCTACTCGCGATGGCAAACGCATTGCCTATGCGTTAGCTGACGGCGGCAGCGACTGGCGAGTGATCAAGGTTCGTGATGTCGCCAGCGGACAGGATCTGGAAGACGAGATCCGCTGGGTGAAGTTCAGCCCGATCGCTTGGCTGCCCGACGGCAGCGGCTTTTTCTACTGCCGCTACGACCAGCCGGCCGCTGGCCAAGAATTGTCGGAAACGAACTACTTTCAGAAGTTGTTTTTCCACACCGTGGGCCAACCGCAATCAGCCGACGAGTTGGTCTATCGACGCGACGATGAAAAGCAGTGGGGGTTTTCGCCCACGGTTAGCGAAGACGGACGGTGGCTGGTGATCTCCAATTGGCGGAGCACCGAACCGGTTTCGCAAATCTTCATTAAGGATTTGACCGACCCCGATGCGGCGGTGCGTCCGCTGATCACCGGATTCGACGCCGAATACGAGTTCATCAACCACGATGGCGATGAGTTGTTCTTTCTCACCGATTCGGACGCCCCACGGCGGCGCGTGATCGCCGTCAATGTCTACGATGGCGACCAACGACGCGAAGTGATCCCGCAGAGCGACGACGTGCTGCAGAGCGTCAGCCTGTTCGGAAATCGCTTGTTTGTGAACTATCTCAAGGACGCGCGTAGCCTCGTCAAAATCTTCACGCTCAGCGGCCAGGAGCAGCGCGAGTTAGAGCTGCCAGGCCTCGGCAGTGTCTCCGGCTTCGGGGGCTTGCGCGACGCCCGCGAGACATTCTTCTCGTTCACCAATTACGTCACACCGACAGCCATTTATCGGATGAACCTCGCGACCGACGAGGTCAGCTTGTGGCGGAAACCCGAAGTCGCGTTGGACGTTGATAGCTATCTGACCGAACAAGTGTTTTTTGAAAGCCGTGACGGCACACGCGTGCCGATGGTAATCACGCGGCACCGCGATACAAAGCTCGATGGCAGCCATCGCGTGCTGCTCTACGGCTACGGTGGATTCAACATCTCACTGACGCCAGGATACTCGCCAGCGGTCGCCGGCTGGCTCGATGCCGGTGGGATCTATGCGGTGGTGAACCTCCGCGGAGGCGGTGAGTATGGTCGCCAGTGGCACGAAGCAGGCATGGTGTTCAAAAAGCAAAATGTGTTCGACGATTTCATCGCTGCAGCGGAGACGCTGATCCGCTTGGGATACACCAAGCCCGAGCGGTTGGCGATCCGCGGCGGCAGCAACGGTGGTCTGTTGGTCGGTGCTGCGATGACGCAGCGGCCGGATCTGTTCGGCGCATGCCTGCCCGCCGTCGGTGTGATGGACATGCTGCGCTACCATCAATTCACCATCGGCTGGGCCTGGGTCGGGGAATACGGCAGCAGCGACGATCCCGAACAATTCAAGAATCTGATGACCTACTCGCCACTGCATCGGTTGCAACCGGGAACCTGTTATCCGGCGACCTTGATCACAACGGCTGACCGCGATGACCGCGTTGTACCGGGACACAGTTTCAAGTTTGCGGCAGCGCTCCAGCACGCGCAAGGTTGCGACCGGCCGACACTGATTCGCATCGAAACTCGCGCCGGTCACGGTGCAGGCACGCCGGTCAGCAAGTCGATCAACGAGTATGCCGATTTGTGGGCGTTCTTGATCGCCAATCTGCCGTTGGAATAAGCGGCGCACGCACGCTTCGGTTGCCTTACCTGTTTCTGCACACCCCACTCCCGTACGCAGGCTTTTGCCACAATGATGCTTCAGCAGCCCGGTGAATCGCCCTATGACCTGCGGTTCAATCTTCTGGGCTTTTCGGTCCGGATCGCATGGACCTTTTGGCTCGCGGCCGTCGTGCTCGGCTACGATCTGGCGCGGAGCATCGACCGCCTGTTCGGCGAAACCAGTCCGGGAGTGTTGCCGCTGCTGCTGATTTGGGCAGCGTGCATCATGGTTTCGATTTTGATCCATGAGTTGGGCCACACGCTGGCGTTTCGCTGGTATGGAATTGATTCTTCGATTCTGCTGTACCATTTCGGCGGGTTGGCAATTCCCAGCGGAGCCTGGTGGGGCAGTCGTGCGCCGCGGCTTCGCAGTGGTGAAGATTTGGTGGTGGCAGCCGCGGGCCCGGTGTTCCAAATCGGCTCGGCACTCCTGCTCACTCTCGGCGTCTGGGCGATGGGATACCGAGTCAGTGCCTTTCTGTTTATGCCCGGGCCGATTGCCCGCTGGGGCGCAACCATGGAAGGCGACGAAATCGACGGAGCAGCAGCGTTTGCATTGGTGAATTTTTACGTGCTGCCGAGCATCATGTGGGGCCTATTGAACCTGCTTCCGGTCTTGCCACTGGACGGTGGACGGATCGCACAATCGCTCGTCGCAATCAGCGGCGGCGATCCCCGGCAGGCGCTGTGGTTGGGCGTTATCGCGTCGGCGCTGATCGCGATTTATGCCTTTCAGTCCGGCCAAGTATTCCTCGCCATTTTGTTTGTCTGGCTAGGCATCGATAACTACCAAGCGGCCAATCCTGGCAGCAGTTGGCGGTGACCGCTCAACGCTGTTTTGGGACCGCTGTTATTCTCATCAGTGGTGCGTTTTTTTGTGGAAATCATGTTGCGTAATTATTGCTATCGCGTACAGTGACTCGCTGTTTACGACTTGAAAGAATCGGTGCTTGATGACGTGGACGTCCTCACCCGGTGATTTCAATTCGGATTATCCACACGGCGGTTCGTGGCCGGTGATTCTGGATCTCACGATCGCGAATCACTTGAACCCGCCATCCATTCCTTTTCGCGGAGGAACAACGTGGCCAAGAAAGCAGCAGTCAAGAAAGCCGCTACGAAGAAGTCGGCTGCAACCAAGTCAGCCACTCCTGAGACAGCCACTTCCAAAAAGGCTGCCCCTAAGAAAGCGGCAACCAAGAAGGCGGCCGTGAAGACCGCGGCTCCGAAGAAGACGGCAACTTCGAAGAAGGCAGCCGCTCCTCAAGAGTCAGCAGCCCCCAAGAAAGCCGCTCCGAAAAAGGCTGCGACCAAGAAGGCAGCTGTGAAGAAGGCAGCGCCCAAAAAGGCCGCGACTAAGAAAGCAGCGGTGAGTTCGGCAGCCCCCAAGAAAGCCGCAACCAAAAAGGCAGCCGTGAAAAAAGCGGCTCCGAAGAAGAAGGCCGCCACGAAGAAGAAGGCTTCGGAGTAAGGCAACTTCTGAGCTTGCCGGTATCCGGATGAGTTCCTGAAACTGAGAAAGCCACGCTGAACCGGGTTCAGCGTGGCTTTCTCGTTTGTGGGCCATGGCGACACTGCCGCCCCAGCGTGAGCGACTACAGCGTCGGCAGTTGCGGCCGCGTCTTTTGATTGGCTTGCCGGCCAGCGAGTCCGCGCACCAGCGCCCGGGCGACCGCGTCAAACGGCGCTCGCGCTCGTTCGTCATGCGCGATCACGTCAGCCAGCTTGCCTTCGTCACCTGCGATCCGCAGCGAGATATCGATCGGCAGCGTGCCCAGGAAAGGGACATCCAATTGCTGCGCCTGATCGCGCGTCCCGCCACGGCCAAAAATGTCGTACACCTTGCCGGTATCGGGGCACTGGAATCCGCTCATGTTTTCGACCATTCCGAGGATCGGAATGTCGACCTTGCGGAACATGCTGACCGCCTTGATCGCATCCAGCAGCGCCACTTCCTGCGGCGTGCAGACGACCACCGCTCCGGCGATCGGCACAGCCTGCGACAGCGTGAGCGCAACATCACCGGTCCCCGGCGGCATGTCGATGATCAAGTAGTCCAGCTCGCCCCAGTTGGTGTCCCCCAGGAACTGCGTGATCGACCCGTGCAGCATCGGCCCCCGCCAGATCACCGCCTGATCTCGCTCGATCAGAAACCCCATCGACATCACCGGAAAATCACCGTCCAGCAGGATCGGCTGAATCTTCTTTTGCTCGTTGACTGCGGGACGGCCGGAAAGCCCGAGCAACTGAGGCACGCTCGGACCATAAACGTCGGCATCCATCAATCCGACCTGTGCGCCGAGCCGCCGCAGCGTCAGCGCCAGCCCGGTCGCAACCGTGCTTTTACCGACCCCGCCTTTACCGCTGCCGACCAGGATCACGCTCTTGACTCGCAAGGCCACCTGGCCCAATCGTGCTGGCGGACGCGGGTGGAGCGCGGTATCTACGCTCACTGCCAGTCCCGGGTGCCGAGCCACGACGCGATCATGGATGGCCTGCCGCACCTCCTCGGCAATCGGCATCGAATGGGATGCCAAGGCGATCGTGATCCGGGCGCCCTGGTCGTCGACGTGAATATCGAGGATCTGCCCCATCGACTCGATCCCGCGTCCGGTCTCGGGATCCGGGTAATCGGCGATGCTCTGGCGAATGCTATC
>CALELC010000016.1 GCA_937904535.1 uncultured Planctomycetaceae bacterium | reverse complement strand
CAGCAAGGCTCCCAGCGCGTGTCGGACCGGCTGCATCCAGCCTGGCGGCTCGTCGTATCGCAGCGACTCTTCTTTGGCGACGGCTTGGCGAAGGAGCTGAAATGCCTGGTTTCGCTCGCCTTGGCGGAATGCAAGTTCGCCGACAGCCATGAGGCGGGCGATTTCCAGAACTGCTCGGGCGTCGTTGTTGCCGACCTTCCATTTTTCCGTTAATTCAGCGGCCACCGCGTCCATCTGCTCGATTTCAGCTTGCGCGGTATCAAGTTCCCCGAGAACCGAGTACGCGATCGACCGCGCAAAATGCCGCTCCGCACGGCTGACCAATCGCCACGACGGAGGTTCCGCAGCGTTCAGCACATCGTTCCAGCGTCCGAAGCGGAGCATCACGTGCAGGGCGGTTGGCATCAGCCCATCGGCCAACTCCACATGATTTTTGAGAAAGTCCGCAGGGATGGATTGCTCGAGTTGGTTGGCGGTGTTGATCGCCAGCTGGTAGCGGCCTTCCATCATGGCTGCATAGGCCAGGAAGTGAACATTGTGCAAGAAGTACAGGCTGTAAAATTCGGGCTTTGGCGCAACCGCGAAATACGCCTGGTCGGCTTCGATCGCTTGAATGTTCGCCTTGGCTGCATCGGCGTAGCGACCCACACGAATAAAAATGTGGGAGGGCATATGGACCAGATGGCCTGACCCAGGCACTAACGGTTGCAAGCGTTCGGCCGCTTCGATCCCTCGCTCAGGCCAAGGCGAAGCTTCAATAGCGTGAATGTAAAAATGATTGGCTCCGGGATGGTTGGGCGTGATCGCTAACGTCCGCTCCAGCACCGCCAGGATTTCCAGTGCACGTCCCTTAGGAGCACTAGCCGTGGTCCAAAGATCCCAGGGCTGCAAGTTCATCATCGATTCGGCGTACAGCGCAGCCACATCCGGGTCGTCGGGAAACCGGTGCCAAACCGCCTGCATCGCATCGGCATAATTCTCATCGAGTGGTCGTCGGTCGGTGGGCGCCGGCCGCTGGTACCGCTGGCTGACAGCCTGCACCAGCGCTTGTTCGACAGGTGTTTCCTGATCTAAGGCCGCCAGTGCCTTTTGCGCCGCCTCATACGCCAGTTGGCTCTGCTGTTCTCCCATTTCGGGATTGTTGATATGCAGGCCGCGCGCATAAGCCGCACCCCACCAGGCCATTGCGCAGGAAGGATCGAGCTGAGCAGCTTGTTCGAACGAGCGAATTGCCTCGTCATGGTTGAATCCATAGAGCAACTGGATTCCCTGGTTGAACCAGCGCTGGGCTGCCTCCGACTCCGTCGTTACCGAGCGAGCGTAACCGTCAAAGCCCGCGTACAGCCTGGGCTCGGCAGGAGGCTGCTGAGCGTGCAGTGCTGAGCCCAGGATTACGAGCGCCGCGAACACGCCTCCTCTGCCGCGAAGAACAGTGGCTGCAATCGCTCCTGCGAACTTTTGAGAACTCACCGCGACCCAACGCGAATCGATATAGCGCAACATCTCCGACTCCTCGATACCAGCTGGCGAATCTGTTTGAGAACACCCGGCGAAACGGCACAAGATTTGACGCTAAAGATGCTACTGGACGCGATTCAATGGCAGAAGTTTTTCTGCCGTGACACGTCGATGGTTAACCCTTTTGTGGAGAGCACAATCATGCCAAACGCTTGGAGCAACAAAGACGAGCGGATCTATGAGCATATCAAAGATTCAGCCCTCGAACGGGGACAAAGCGCCCGACGAGCAAAGGAGATCGCCGCACGCACCGTCAACAAGCAGCGACGTGAGCAGGGGCGGACACCCAACAAGACGACGCAGGGGACCGGCAACCCTAACACGCCGTTAGAGGATCGTAAGGTAACCGAACTGAGAAACTTAGCTTCTCAACGGCACATTGCCGGCCGGAGCAAAATGCGCAAAGCCCAGTTGATCGAAGCGCTGCGGTCTGGCAAGTAAAGCATCGAGGTATCTCACGCCAGCCATGCTGCGGCCGTGCGGCTACATTTCGTGGACGTAGACAGGGGGCAACAATCATTACGCGGATGCGATGTCCCCTGTTGCGGCCCGAGCGGCTAACCTATGGCCACGTAGAACGGGTGCTGCTAGCGCTTCCCGGTCCGACTTGTGTTTGTGGTTGTACGGGCAATCACGTCGTTTCTGGCCTCATGTGACTAAATGGATGATCGCGTTTTCGCATCTTCGAGATTTTTGTCTACGGTGTTGTATGCACCGAGCAGCTCGTTCGCTTCTCGCAGCTCTCCTGGCAATGCTTCTGAACGGAGGAGGCAATTTGCCTTCGCTCAGGGCGGCGGAGATGGCGGATGTTGTTGTCTGGGGAGCGACACCTGCGGGCATCACTGCTGCGGTCGGGGCCGCGCGAGAAGGCGTTCGCGTGGTGCTCGTGGAGCCCGCCGACTTCATTGGCGGTGTGATGAGCGGTGGGCTCAGCTTCAGCGACTCCAATCAAACCGATCGCCGGGTGATGCGCGGCTTGTTTGAAGAAGTGCATCTGCGCATCGAGCGGCATTACCAGCAACTCGGTGTTAAATTGCCCTACCGAGTCGCGGAGAAAGATCACACGCCCTGGACCTATGAACCGCATGTTGCGGAGCAGATTTTCAGTGAGCTGCTCGAGGAGGCCGGTGTTCGTGTGTTCGTAAAGCAGGAGCTCGAATCGGTAGAGCTGCGCGATGGGGGTATCGCGGCGGCGATCACTCCAGAGCATCGGTTTGAGGCCAATGTCTTTGTCGACGCGAGCTACGAAGGCGACTTGATGGCTCGTTCTGGCGTTAAGTGGACGATCGGTCGTGAAAGCCGTGCGCAGTACGGCGAGCGCTACGCAGGGCGGCAAACGCCCAAGCAACCGGTGCTCGGCGTGAACCCACGCGACGAACAAGGCAACTTGTTGCCACTGATGACGGCCGAAAATGCCGGCGATGAGACTGCCGGGGATGACCGCGTGATGGTCTATAGCTTTCGGCTTTGCCTCACCCAAGATCCCGACAACTGCGTCCCCCTGACTCGACCAGCCAACTACGATCCGGCAAAGTATGAGCTGGTCCGCCGGTTTGTCACCGCTCACCCGCCGCGACGCTTGCTGGTGGACCTGTACCCTTTGCCGGGCAACAAGTTCGATGGCAACAACAGTATCGGCGGTCAGATCTCCATCGGTTTGGTTGGCAGCAGCAACCAGTGGTGCGAAGCCTCCTACGCCGAACGCCAACGAATCTGGCAGGACCATCGCGACTACACGCAAGGCCTGCTCTGGTTCATGGCCACCGATCCAGCAATGCCAGCAGCGCTGCGTGAGGAAATGCGTACCTATGGCTACGCGCGCGATGAGTTTGCCCGGCACGGCCATTTCTCACCGGCACTGTATGTCCGTGAGGGACGGCGGATGATCGGACGCTACGTGCTGACCGAGCGAGATATTCTGCACGCGGTGAACAAGGAGGATTCGATTGGCGTCGGCTCGTTTCCGATCGACTCGCATGATGTGCAGCGGGTTGTTGCCGCCGGTGGCGACGGATTCCTCAACGAAGGCACGATCTTTCCGGTGCGAATGGAGGGGCGTCGGCACGGTCAGCCCCATCAATTGCCCTACCGAGCGATCACGCCGCATCAGCACGAATGCCGGAACTTGCTCGTCCCGGTGGCGCTGTCGAGTTCGCACGTAGCGTTCTCATCGGTGCGCGTTGAGCCGACTTGGATGGTGCTCGGGCACAGCGCGGGCGTCGCGGCTGCCTTGGCCAGTCAGCGCAACGAAGCGGTGCAGGCCCTTCCCTACGAGGTGCTGCGAGAGCGGTTGCTGGCCCAAGGGCAGGCCCTTGACCCGCTGTCGCTGCCGGAGCTGCCTCCGCCGCTCGCTGGGATTGAGGTCGCCACACTACCGGGGCTGGTGCTCGACGATCAGACGGCGGAGCGCGAAGGGGTCTGGCAGCATTCGACTAATTTCAAACCCTATATAGGAATCGGCTATCGGCACGACGAAGACAGTGCGAAGGGCCAGATGCGACTGGTGTTCCGTCCGGAGATTCCTGAGGCCGGACGTTATCGCATCGCTCTGGCCTACTCTCCGCACCCCACGCGGGCGGCGAATGTCCCGGTCACCGTCACTGTGGCTGAGCAGCAGACCGTTTTTCAGGTTGACCAGCGCCTCCCACTGGACGCTGGCTCGCCCTTCCGTGTCATCGGCGAGATCGATCTGCCAGCGGGTCAGGTAACGATTACGCTCAGCAATGAGGGGACCAGCGGGTTTGTGATCTGCGATGCGGTGCAGTTGCTGAAAGTTGTCGGAGAGGACAACTAACTGGTCCGTTCACCCACTGCTTGAGGCCTGAAATGTGAGTGACCTATTCCGCTGGCAAGAACGGAAACAACTTGCGAATCTCCTCTTCGGACGGTTGATGTCCGAACTCGCAAATCTCGAATGTTTCCGCATACTTCACCTGTTTGCCGGCTGCTTCGCCGTACCAGCGGACGAGAGCGTCGCGGTGCTGATCGGCTTCACCACTTTGGCGAGCATCCCAGCGTTTCCAGAGCCACTGCCGGCGTTGTTCAGGTTGATCGGCCGGTGGATTGGCCGCCATGATTTCCGCACTGCCTAGTGCCCCACCTTCGAAGGTCTGTGACTCCAGCGCCATCAAGGCATCGACTTTCTGCTCAAACACGTCGTCGATCGCGACCGCGATGTCGGCTCGGAACGGGTACGGCTTCTGAAAGCGGTCGCTCGAGTAGAGGAACACGGGGTTCTTGTCCAGCGGCGTCACATCGGGGCAAAAGAAGGGGACGGCCACCATGAATGCGGCATCCTGCACCAGCACACCGACATACCGGTGGTCAGGATGGTAGTCCCAGGGGCGATGGCAGATCACCACATCGGCTCGCCACTGGCGGATCAGCCTCAGGATCGTACGGCGATTTTCGAGCGTGGGCATGAGCTCGCCGTCATGAATGTCGAGTACTTCGTAGCTCACGCCCAGACGCTCGGCGACCTGATGGGATTCAGCGGTGCGCCGCTTGGCCAGTGGCCCGCCGGCCATTTCCCAGTGGCCGATGTCGCCGTTGGTGACCGAGACCAGTTTGACGTGATGACCGGCCTTCGCCCACAATGCGCCCACGCCCCCGGCTTTGTACTCGGCGTCATCAGGGTGAGCCCCAAACACAATGATCCTCAGCTTTTCATCTTCGGCGGCCGGGAGCGGCGTCGCCACGGCAGCAGACAGCGTGAGCAGCAGGCAAAAGGTGATTCGAATCATCGTTGGGTACAGCCTTCGCAGGTTTCGGGCGGGCCCCTGCCGCTCAGGGGCGTTGAGCCGATCAGTGTAATCGATCGGCTCGGGTTGTTTGCTGGCTGAGAGGGTCATGGGTAGCAAGCCTAGGCACTTACGCTTACGAGATGGGGATGCGGACAGGCCGCACTGTGCGCCGCAGGTGGTCGAGAGTCGGCGCCGGGTAAATCGAACACGAGACACCATGCATGATCAATTCTGAGAATTGTTGCGGCGCGACTGACACCGGGCGGAAACGCCCAAATAATCAGGATGCGTTCCTGATTGGACGATTAGCCAAGTCGATGCTCGTCGGTGTCAACAGCTTAGGAATCGAGCCACGAACACGCTTGGTTGGCGATGACCGTGGGTGGCTGATGTTGGTAGCCGATGGGATGGGCGGGCACGCCGGTGGTGAACGCGCTAGCGCCCTGGCGATCCAGTATCTGGTCAAACGGCTGCTCAACAATGTGCATTGGTTTATCCAACTGACCCCTAGCGAGGAGGAGCAGTTCATCGCCGGGCTCAAAAACCTGCTGCACGACACCCATCACGAAATCCAACTTGAAGGTCGGCGGGACAGCACCCTCGAAGGAATGGGCACGACCTTGACGATGGCCTACCTCGTCTGGCCGACGTTATACGTCTTGCATGCCGGGGACAGCCGCTGCTACCTCGTGCGCGATTCCCAGGTCAAATGCCTGACGACCGATCACACCTTGGCACGCCGGATGGTGGAAAGTGGTGGGTTGAGACCCGAGGATGAGACCGCTAGCCGCTGGAGCAATGTACTGTGGAACGTGCTCGGTGGTCGCAGCGAAGAGCAACTCAAAGCCGAGGTGCACCAGGTCCAACTCCAACACGGTGACACCATCGTGCTTTGTTCCGATGGCCTGCATCGCTATCTCAGTGACGCGGCTCTTTTAGAAGTTTTGTCCACCGGTCAAGCTTGCGGCGACATCTGTCAGCGATTAATCGACTTGGCCAATGCCCAAGGCGGAGAAGACAACATCACGGTGATTGTCGCCCAGGTGCCTCCTGCCGCTCAGAAGCACCGAGACCCGTTGGCCAGCACGGCGAGAGATCTGCCGCGAGCAAACTTCAGCAGCGACCCTGAGACGCTCGACCTCAACTCCTAGCCCTTTCAATCCTCAGTCCAATCGGCACCGGAAAATAGCGTGTCAAATCAACGGCGGAGCAGAGCCTTTCGGTCCGCGGGAGTCGCGGCCTCCTCGTTGACTGCTACCGGATTCTCAAAAAAACTCGCAGGCAACTGCTCGGGCCAATCACCAGTCATCACGATGTTGCGAGCACGGAACTCTTCCTGACGATGCTCGCGGTAGAGCCCAAACTGGGGCGTGCCCTCGAAATCGATCGGGCGCTGGTAAATCACTTGATCGTTGAGCGAGACGTTGATTTTTCCGGCCGCGAGGTTGACTGAGACGCGATTCCAGCCGTTCTTGTTCAGTGGCAGTACCTTCGGGCCGCGGCGGTTCAGCGGTTCGAGCATCGAGTGGTCGCTTGCCAGCCCAGTCCAATCCCGAGCTGCATCGGTCAGCCATCGAACCTGGACTCCGTCAGCGCGAAGCAGAAAGATCATTCGTCCGACCGCCGGATGGGTAGTAACTTTGCCGGCTCCCTGTTCGAACTCGTAGCTGATGGTTTCGCCCTCGAGCAACGGTCGCTGGTAACGCAACAGACCTGGCCAGGCCACTGTTGATGGAGCGGCTTCCGCGCTGGCAAGCAGAATCCCGGATTGAACTTGCCAATCAACGCCCTCGCTCGCCGGTTGGTCACGAGGTGCATGCGGTGATGTAAACGGCGCTTGGCTTTGAGCAAAGAATCCGCTTTCCCAACCTCGCAATTGATCGCTGGCGATCAGAGCGATTTGCCGCGGTATCGTTGGGCGTCCAGCGATACGGATGCTGCGAAACATCGGGCGATTGTTGCCATCGCTGCGTAAGCCAATCCAGGGGCTACTTCCGGCCGCTGCGTCGTCGAACCACAGCGGATGAAAGTTTGATTCCATCGCCACCGTTGCCCCAGCAGCACGAATGGAAACCCGATTAAACGTGGCTGTACTTTCATGTCGCACAAAGGGACAGGGAATCACCACCAAATGGTTTCCGTCGGCATCTTTGATGGTCAACTGACGGGAGCTGCCCAACGCCTCGAACTGCAGACCGCCGTAGACCAAACCGCCGTTGGTACCGACCTCACCGCCCTCCTGTGTCTCGCAAATGAAGTCGAACTCTCCGGTGAGCGGGTAGCGGCAAAACAAGATGTCATCGCTGCCACCGGCCAGGTGGAGCAGGTGATCTTCATGGCTTAGCCACATGGCATTGGGGACGCCGCTGCGTGACAGCAATGCCGACCGTCCGGTAATGGGCACCCAGTGTTGCAAGCGATTGTTGAAGAGCATCGTCGCAGGCGATTGGCCAACGTTGACCTGCACCGCCGTCGCATGCGCGATGCGAATCAGTGGCCTGAGATCAGTCGGCTGAGCAGCGAGACGTTGCAACGCCAGTTCGCTGTGCGGCCGCAGTGTCTCCTGAGTGAGCGCGGCAGCGGCAATCGCAAGTGGAACCAACACACGATCAGGTCGATCGGTAGCGTCAGTGACACCGACTTGAGTCAGATAATCCTGAACTTGAGCGGTATCGCTCCGTCGATCAGCAATTTGCGCTAGCAGCAACATCTCTTTCGCGCCGCTCACTGGCTGGGCAGCCAACTGGTCGAGCTGCGAAACCAAGACGCTGAGCCGTCCGACCTGTTCAGCGGCTTGAACCAGCATCCATCCGCTGCAAAGCAAGCCATTGACTCCGCCTACCTCAGCAATCGGAAACGATGTATCGCGAGGTCGTTCGCCGATCGCCCTGGCAAATGCTTTGGGAGGAGCCTCCACGGGCACTGGCATTACCAGCAAACGAACGCTATTTCGCTCTGCTGTTGGCAATGACCACTTGGAAAGCAGTGCGTACTGCTCGTCAATGCTCAGCTGATTCAGCACCCGAAAGATGCCTGCCGCCGCCGCAGGCAGTCCCGACCGGATGAGCCCATCATCGCTTACCTCTTGATCGACGAGGTCCATGACCATGTCCATCGCCTCTACGGCATTCTGCTCCTGCAGGGTCCGTAGCACTGCGTCGGCAACCGACGCCTCCACCGCTGGTGCCACAGCAACACCTTGTGCCGACGCAATGAAAGTTGCAGGTATGCATGCCGCCCAAACGAACATAGCAAGCGACATGCAAGTCGACGGAATGATTTTGCTACCGAGCACGGCCATTGCGGTCTTCGCTTAAAAGATGTCGAACAGCGACTGGAATAAGGATTTCGGTCGTTGCGCTGGAACTTTACCGTTCGGCTGGTTCACAGCGGGCGGCGCAGCGAGTGCGGGTTGCCGTTGCTGCTGGGCGGTGTCGGCGGAACTGCGGTCTCTGAGCCGTTCAGCGTTGACAATCAGGGAACGCAGCAGTACTTCGGAGCTGCGGCCTTCGCCGCCGGTGTGTACAAGCATTCGGAGGCAGCCGAAATCGATAGCTGCATCGCCAATATCCGCCGACGCAATGATTGTTTCATCGCTGACTGCCTCGGAACCGGCGATCCAGTAGATGCGTTCGCCGCGACGAGCCAGTCGAAGCTGTTTGACGGAAGCCAGTTCAATTGCTCCGAGGCTCCGATATTGAAACTCACCGGAATGGAGTGACGCCCGGAGTTTAGCGTTTGCCACGACTGTGCCGCTGGGCATCCGCACCAAGGTCGAATTGACTTGAGTGCGAGCGGGATCCGTCAGTTCCGCCTGCAGATAAATCGAGCTTTCCTGCCCAGCCGCCGGTATCGCAAGTTGCCGGGGGTCAAACTCAATCTTAATGTCGAAATCCCCATCGATTTGTCGCAAGAGCGAGAGTCCGGAACTGGTCCATTCTTTGGTTCCGGCTGCCTGAATCACCAGACCTCCATCAGCCTTATTCCATTGGCGCTCCGCATTCCAGCGGAACAGGTCATTAGCCGAGGGGCTGGCTTGTACAAAATTATGATGGAAGTTTGCACTCAGCTTCGCACGCGACTGATTCAGATCGGCAAGCTTGGAATGGATAGAGTCCAAGGCAAGCCCTTGCATTCGCTCGGCCCGTGCATGAAAGTCTCGGAAGCGAACATGGGTGTAGCCCGTGGTGCCTTGGATCTGAGCACCGAAGCGAATGGCAGGTCCCGTCAGGTCGGCGGTCGAGAAATCAGCCCGGCCAACGACGCGAAATTGGTCCGTATCATTTTCAGCAAACTGATAAAAGAGTTGGTCTCCCCGCCGAGACAGCCGCAGTCGGCCTGCAGTGGCTTCGACACCGCGGTGATTGAAGTAGTGCCGTCGCTCCGAGTCCCCAATGGTTTGCATGTAGAGGCACTGGAGCACTTGATCGCCCTGTCGATCTCGTTTCCGCTGCAATGAGCCGATGTCGTTCGCATCGTTGCTGGCAGCAACGTTCAGCATGATCGTGGCCGTCATTTCTGGTAACGAATGACTCTCCAGTTGATCAAATCGCACCGTAACGTCGAAGTCGCCGCTGATCTCAATGTGCGGTGACAGCATCGCGTTGCGATAACCAACCTCAGCCGGGCGACGGATGGTTAAACCTTCGGATGTGGCGAAAAAGTGTTGGGCGGGATCTCCTTCAACGACCTTCATTCGACGGGAGCTGAAAGTATCTTCGTTGAAGGATTCAAAGAACTCGGCGGCCAGTGCTTGTGAACGCTCTTCTAATAAGGCTGGCTCGCCGGATGCCAACTGCTGCTCACTCAGAACCGGCAATCGTTTGGGCCAATTGCCACTCCAGCGAACCTGTCGCACCCGCGCTTCTTCACGATCCGCATAGTGAAATAAACCGAACGTGCGAGGATCAGCCGAACCGACCTCACGTTCATAAACCTTCTGGCCGTTCAACTGGAGCGTGACCTGATTCCCGACGAGCGAGAGCGTCATCCGGTTCCAGGCTCCGCTAAGCAAAGGAAGCGTGGATGGCCCACGCCGGTGCTGCGGTTCATCCACAATTGCATCAGGTCGCCGCGAAAATGGTTCATAGGGACCGTCAGTGAGCGGGTGAATACCGATGCCGTCGGGTTGGAGGAGAAAACAGGTGCGGCCTAGTACCGGATGGACAAGCGATTGATTGGGGGCATACCAAAACTCGTACTCTAAAGTTCCGTCTTCCCATAGTGGCCGAGTATAGACGAGCAGGCTTTCGGCGTGACAGCCGCGAGGAAGTTCGGGACGTTGCGGACCTACGATCTCGGCCAACGCCGTCTCCACGGATAAACCGGAGCTAGCAGTGGCGGGTTGATACCGCCAGTCAACCAGTTCATCTCGATCCGGCCGCCGATAGTACTCATACCAACCGAGAAGTTCAGGCGACTCAGAAAGTGAAATCGTATCGGGCACTGTCGATGTCCCACTGATACGCAAATCATCCGCTCCACCGTCATGTCGATACGAACTACGAATAGCGATCCAGGGATCTTGGACTGAGTTCAGGGGCTGTGTATGAATCTGACGTCCATTGAAATAGGTCGTTGCCTGGGTCGCATTCACTGCAGTGCGGTAATGGATCGGCGCCGGGCGACTGAGGTTGCTCAGTGGTGGCGAAATGGCAATCCTCGCCTGCTCGCCACGGACATTGCCGATCCCATACACGCGATGCCCATGAATAGGTGCGATCCAGGTTCCCGCAACCATCAAATGGCTGTCTTGCCAATTGAACTCCGTGACATCGCCCTCGACGCTATAACTTCCTTGCAGCGGAATCTTAAAGAATAAGAAGTCATCGCCGTGGCTAGAGAGATTGCGCACCGAGGTTGGCGTCAGTCGCCACAGTGGAGCAGGAAAGCCGGTTCCATGTTCGAACGCGCGTGAGCGGGCAACCGCAGCCCACTGCGGAGCTCCGTCGGACGGCGTTGTCTTAGCAGTACGGTTCTCGCCCTCAACAATTTCTTTTAGGACGGCAACGGTCGCCGTCAGATGTTGCTCCCAAGCCTGGCGGTTATAGACCGTCAAATATTGCTGCGCGATCCGCTGGGCTGGATCAAAAACGGTCTGCGAGAGCTGGGGTGAACGTGTGGCGACATGCAGACACAGCAATGCAGCATCTCGCGAACGGTGCAGCGTTGTTGGATCCGTGAGGACCTGCGCAAACATTTGCTCAAGCAGCGGTGCGGCGCGAGCGGGGGCATTCGTTTCGACTGCTACCAAGACCTGCATTGCCAGTCGTTCAATCTCCTGTGCGCCATCCAGGGTTTCAGCAGCCAATATCGATTCTTGAAGGCTTGGCAGGCGTCCCAATTCGGCTGCCGTGGCAACCAAATCCAGTGCAGGTGAAATGATTCGACCGCCTACTGGTGCGGAAAGGTACAGCGAGGAGCTTAAACCCGCGGCGTCCAATGCGATCTCGTGGTCTGATCGTTTCTCAGGTGATTGATCCAGCGGCTCGAAACCGACAATCATTCGAAACCCGGCATGGTCCTCACCGGGGAGTACCCACCGCGATAAATACGTCAAGCGGGCTTCGGGCTGCATCGCCTGCGCACGGCGGTGGACCGTCAGTGCTGATTCGGGTAGGTGTTGGCCCGCAAAAATTCGATCTAGTGCCCGACCATCTGAACGTTTGACAACGTTCTCGGAGGAAGATTGCTGCTCTTGCGCCTCCGCATGCTGGGGCAACTGTGTGATCAACAGCGCCAGACACCCACTATGAATCAGCATCAAAAGACGGGAAATCATTGCACGGTTTCCATTGAAGCCTGATTAGAAATGGGGCGGTCGACGCAGTTTACCCCTTCGTGGCAGGTCTAGGGCGCATCCCTAGAAATTGCTTAGTCGCCGACCGCCACTAAATCACGCAATCTTTTTTCCGAAAAACTGACTGCCGAGACAGTGGAGTTGGCAGCTATCGTAGTGCGGCTGACAAATTTCTAAAAATCGTCACGTGATTTCCGGCTTGTCTACGACTCTTCTTGCAACGAGTGCCATGCGATGGGCCTAAACAAACCAACGCGTCACTAAAAGGGCGAGCTTGAACAACGCTGAGTTTGTCGAAGGACTTCGCAACCAGGACCCGAATGCGGCCAAGCATTTGACTGAATGCTTTGTACCGTCGGTCTGGCGGTTTGTGTATTTCCGCGTCGATGGTGATCGCCATCTGGCTGAAGACATTGTCAGTGAATCGGTGCTGGCCCTCGTTGTCGCGGTCAGCCAAGGGATCGTGATTGAGCATCCGAGTGCCTGGATCCGCTGCGTCGCCCAGCGAAAGTTGCAGGATCACTATCGTGCCGCTG
>CALELC010000015.1 GCA_937904535.1 uncultured Planctomycetaceae bacterium | reverse complement strand
CGTGACAGCGTCGTTTATGACCGCTGTTTTACCGCGACGCTCGCCGAACGTCAGCAATCGGACGCGTGGCGAGGCAATTGCGTTAACGATCTCGGCGGTTGCATCGCGGCAACCATCGGCAGCAACGATGATTTCTAGCTTTGGATAATCGATGGCGAGTGAATTGTGAATTTTGTCGGCAATCACCTCCTGCTCGTTATGAGCCGGAATAATCATCGATACGCTCGGCAACTCAGTATCAGCAACTGGCGCGACCGGTGAATCAGCAGAATGGTGGGAGAAGAACGCAGCGCCTACTGGAAACAGCAAATACGCATACAGAAGGAGCCCACAGTTTAGAAGAAGAATAAGATAGAGCCAAAACATCGACACACGTCACAGTACAGAAAAGAAAGAAGTGGCGTTGCCTTATGGGGTTCTTGGCAGTTCGATTTCCGCCGAACCTCGCTGCGGGGTCCAAGTTACAAATTTGCGACCAAGCCCTACATTTACGATCCCAATAGCAGCCGCGAGATTAGAAAGGCAGAAATAGTAGCAGAGAACAAATGGCTTCCAGCCGCCAATCCTAGGCAGGTGCTTCGCGAGCGCCGCCCCATAGAATGCAAGTTGAATCCCAAGCAGCCACTGGTAAAACGGACTGCCCGCGAGGACTAACCCGATGTTAAGAATGAGGGCTCCGAGCATGAAGAAACCAGCAAACCAGCGGATCACTTTGTGGCAGGCCAGTTGCCAGGCGAAAATACCGACTTTCAACGGATTGAGCGCCTGCGGCGTCCGCAGCACTGCGCGAAAGCTACGGTTCACAATCCGAACTTTCCGCCGAAACTCGCCGCCAAAGCTCGGAGCCGCTTCTTCAAAACAGATCGCGTTGGGCTCAAACACGCCGCGATAACCGGCAGCAACAATTTTCAGCGGCAGCACAAAATCATTGATGTCATCAGCTCGCAACGGCGTCACGAGATCGCGGCGAATTGCCATAATGGCGCCGTCGCCTCCGACAACGCTTCCGAGGCGACCTTCCCAGGTCTTAATGCGGACCTCGAAGTCCCAATAGGCGCTCTCGGATTCACCGGACTGACCGGTTCCCTGCGTGTATTTTTGTTGACCGACGGCATAGCCCACCTCCGGTCTGCCAAAGTGCCCGACGAGCAACCGTAACGCATTGGGCTGATAGATTGAGTTGGCATCGCTAAATACGACGACGTCACCCCGGAAGCGATGAGCAAAAGTGGTGATGGCTGCGGATTTGCCGCGGCGCTGCGTCTGCCGACACAACAACACATCTTCATATCGGTCGACGATCTGGTCCGTACCATCATCCGAGGCATCGGAAATGACAATGATCTGAAGTTGATCCTTCGGATATTCAAGTTCCCGCGTATTCTGCAGCTTCTGCTCAATAACCTCGGCTTCGTTGTAAGCGCTAATCACGAACGTTACTGGAAATAGAACGTCCTCGCTCGCCGGAGTGCGGCGCAGCCGAGACAGCAGGAACAGCAAGAGGGGATAGAGCGTGTAGGGAGTGATCACCCCCAACACACAGACCCAAAACAGAAGTTGAACAGACCAGTTCATGAACCGTTTTCCAGGTACGTCAGTCGATATCGCATTCCTGGCCCGGGTGCTCCGCCAAAAGTTACGGACCTGTTCAGAAGCCGTTGCCTGCCCAGGGGCCCCGTCCCAGAGTTCCGCACTGCAACCGCAGTGCTGCCGCGCCGACCAGGCACCCGCAGCCAGCAAGACTTCTCGCTGAAAACAGCCTCAAACGCCACGCGGGATTAACCTCTGATCAGCGTGTTAAGCAGGGCCGTCCGAGTCTCGGACCATCGCTGAAGACGACTGGCCCGAGCAGAGGCCGCCGCATCCCGCAGCGTCGCCGTGTCAGCGCGACAATATTCAATCGCTGCGGCGATCGACGTGGAAGAATTGTCGACGTGTACCGCCCCTTGAGGAAACGCTTCTTTCAGGACCGGCCAGTCCGAGACAATAACTGGGGTTCCTTGATAGATTGCTTCCCAAGCTCCGCGGAGCATCGTATGGTCGCGAGTGGTGAGTGACATCACCACATCCGAATGCTGAAGCAAATATCCATACGCTGCATCCGAAAGAAAGCCAGTGAGGCGAACATTAGCTGGCAGGCATTGCCGCAAATCGTCCGCCATGTACTTTGGGTTGCCGGTAAGGAAAAACTGCACTTCCGGCAGACGACGGGCAGCTTCCAGAATCTCTCCAATCGGTTCGTCAGCATTGAACGAGCAGACCGCGGTTACGTTGAAGCCAGGTGACAGCTCATAGGCCTCTTGCTGCTGATAAACGACGGGTACATCGCTCACTATGATCGCCTTGCCGCCGTGCTGCTGCACCAGATCTCGCAGGTGCTCGTTATGCACAATGTTGACGACAGCGCGTCTTTCAATCGCATGCTGGAGCCATTGCAAACGCTTCCATCGCGGATGCATGAAGGCTGCGGTGTGACAATCGAGCGCAAAGGGACGCCCCGTGAGCAAATGATAAATCAGCGGCGCAAACGCCGCGAAAATCGGCGGTGACATAACGACCAGCGCCGCTGGACGATGTCGGATGAGCAGCCACCCAGTCATTAAGAACTGCCCCAGATACTTCAATCCGACTGTTAACGGATGGCTCCCGAGGAACGGCAGGTAGACCATGTGTGACGTCCCCCCAAGCTCGCGCGCTGTATGATCACTGCGGCTGCACGACTCCGCCCACGAGAGGTACATGACCTGCCCTCCCATCACCGCGGAGAGGTCCATAGATGGGGCCGGTGGCGAAGCGGTTTCGCTAATTTGCATGCCGTCAGATCGATAGGGTTACGGGTCGAAGAGTGCTCAAACGCCGGTTACCGTCGCCGTTTCTGCGGACGGAGCCACCAGATCTCGTCGCAGATCGATGATGTCCCCCGCAAACTGGTCGAGCTCACCAAGTTGCTTCACCACGCCAGTTGCTACCAGCAATAGCTCAGAATGCTCGAGAAACTGACGAGGATCATCACACAGCAATTTCGCCAGGTGGGGCAAACGTTCGTCGATATAGTGCAGGTTCGAGCCAACGAGCGCTGTAAGGCGAACATGCGGGTCGAAAATCTTGAGATCAAAACCTTGCCCCAGCAGCGACTCCGCCAAGAGGACCTGCGGACTCTCTCGCAAATCATCGGTCCCCGCCTTGAAGCTCAGTCCCACCAGTCCAATCCGTCGAGCACCATGCTCACGCACCATCCGAATAGCTCGTTGCAGGTGCGACTGATTCGATGGCAGCAAGGAGGCGAGGAGATTGCACTCCACCCCCTGTTGCTGAGCGTAGCGATTCAAAGCACGGACATCCTTGGGCAAGCAGGATCCACCAAAGGCGAATCCTGGTCGTAGGTATGCCGGGGAAATGTTCAACTGCCGGTCCTTGCAGACGATCTCCATGACCTCGCGGCCATCAGCACCAAACGACTTGGCAAGCGTCCCGACCTCGTTTGCAAATCCCACTTTCAACGCATGAAAGGCATTGCAGGTGTACTTGATCATCGCGGCAACACGAGTATTGGTGACAATCTTTTCGCAGTCGATGCCGCGGTACAGTTCCAGTACCGTTTGAGCCGTCTCCTCGTCGTCAGCGCCCACGAGCACGTAGGGCGGATGGTAATAGTCGTTGATCGCGGTTGTCTCGCGCAGGAACTCAGGATTGCTGCAAATCCGAATGCGGCCGCCGATTTCACACCCCGCGGCTGCCGTGAGTTCCGGAATCAAGACGTCTTCCAGCACGCCGGGCAGTAACGTCGAACGAACCACAATCGTTAGTGAGTGATCATTGTCGCGCAGTGCTTCTCCGATAGTAGCAATCACATGCTTAACGACTTTGTAATTCACACTGCCGTCGTCGGCCGACGGAGTTCCAACTGCGATTAACGCAATTTCGGATTGCAACACGGACGCTGCCAAATCAGTCGTTGCACTCAACCGTTTGGCCTCGACCTGCTCTCGCAGCAGTGATTCCAGTCCCGGCTCAAACAGCGGCGATATTCCGGCGTTGATCGCGTCGACCTTGCGAGGATCGATGTCCACCCCGACCACGCTGTGCCCATCTTGGCTCAGACATGCCGCGGTCACGCAGCCTACATACCCCATCCCGACTACTGAAATGCGCATTGGCTCGCTTCCTTGGTTTAGGCTAGTGTGTGTCATATTGTTGTGGGCCCAGAGCTGAGACGAGCTTCATAAACAGCGGACCGTTGGTCAAATCACTCGAGAAGGTTAAGCATCCACGGGCGACGCCATCGGCTCCTCGTTGATCCCAGGAACGGGCAGAGTGTTCAGACGATTGTCTATTGAGCTTGCGATG
>CALELC010000014.1 GCA_937904535.1 uncultured Planctomycetaceae bacterium | reverse complement strand
CCCGCTGAGTGCAACGGACAATCCGGATTCGCGGCTTGTCCCGGAATATCCGGTGTCTCGGCCTGCCATTTTCCGCGGTCGAGACACTAACCGGCTTCCGCTGGAGGCCGTCTTCGCCTACGCTAAAGAGACAGCAACCGCAGATCCTGATCGCCGGCTCTCCCGACCGGCTCCGGCGATCGATGAGCGGTTTTTAGCCGCGGCGTAATGAACCGTTCGCGGTGTCGCTGAACTATCCGCTGGTGGCGGCTCTTGCGAGGGGGAGCCGTGAACCTGGTCAGGCCTTAACTGGAGCAGCCATAAGCGGGGTACCTTTGTGTGAGGGCCGCCGCCACCGGGTAGTTCAGTCCGAACGGAGTGCAGGGCGATCGATCGGAGGATGCGGAGATCTCCGCTGCTGAGCCGATCCACGGATCGCTCACTTCTGTAAGCCCGCGGCTGCTTCGGCCGCTGGTGCCGCACGGTGACGACCATGGCAAAAGCTGGGGCATCCTTGAGCGACGCGACATCGGTGAGCAGCGGAAACACGCCGGATACGTCGGCAAATGGCGGCCCCCGCGATGATCGCTACGTCGTCGTCGCCCGCCGCTATCGCCCACGCAGCTTCGACCAATTGGTCGGCCAACAGCACGTGGGGCAAGCGCTGTGCAATGCGATCGAAACCGGTCGCGTCGGCCACGCTTATCTGTTTACGGGCGCTCGCGGAGTCGGCAAAACCAGTACAGCGCGAATTTTCGCCAAGGCGCTCAACGATCCAGGCGGACCGACTTGCACCCCTGACAGCCAATCCGATGTCGCTCAGGCGATCGACGCAGGGGAAGACGTCGACGTCGTCGAGATCGACGGCGCTAGCAACCGCGGGATCGATGATATCCGCGCTTTGCGCGCCGGAGTCAGCGTGCGGCCGAGCCGTTCGCGGTACAAAATCTACATCATCGACGAAGTCCACATGCTCTCGCGCGACGCCTTCAATGCGTTGCTCAAGACGCTCGAGGAGCCGCCGCCCCACGTTAAGTTCATCTTCTGCACGACCGATCCCGAGAAGCTGCCAATCACGGTGCTCAGCCGCTGCCAGCGGTTTGACTTTGCCCCGGTGCAGACCGACTCGATCATGGGGCGGTTGCGAGAAATCGTCGATGCCGAACAGCTTGAAGCCGAAGACGAGGCGTTGCGACTGATCGCTCGCCGGGCAGAAGGCTCGATGCGTGACAGTCAGTCGCTGCTCGAACAGGTAGTCAGCTTCAGCAGCGGTAAGTTGACGCTGCAGACCGTCCACGCGATTCTGGGCACGGCGGACGACGCGCGGCTGCATGAACTGGGGCAAGCACTCGCAAGCGGCGATGCCGCGCAGGCGCTGGCCCTGGTCGACCGAGCCTGCGGAGAGGGCGTTGCCGCAGGCCAATTGACCGAGCAGCTGCTGGGCTATTTCCGCGACGTGCTGACCGCGACCGTGGGTTGTCCTCCCCAAATGCAGCGGCACACCGGCGAGTCGCTTCACGGCGAGCTGCGGACTCTCGGCCAGCGGTGGGGGCTGCAGACGGTGCTGGCGATTGTTGGCATGATCGATCATGCCTTGGACCGCATCCGGCATAGTCTGCACGGCCGGGTGCTGCTGGAAGCGACGCTCATCCAGATCTGCCACCTGCCCGATCTGCAGAAGATTTCTGACGTCGCTGCGTCGCTCGGCGATGGTGGACGCGCTGTCCCAGCGAGTCGACCGACCGCTCCGCGAGCCGCTGACGAGGAAAAAAAAAAGCTTGAACCGCTAGCTGCAGCGGCCGGCTCGGCGTTGCCAGCCAGCGGCGCAGGCCAAGGGGCTGGTCCCGTGGGCGGTATTCCGCCAGCCACACCTGTCGGTCCAGCCAGAGCGTCTTCTCAGCCCCCGGTTCCGGCTGCCAACTCGGCTGGGGTGTCTCCGACTGTGGGAAATTCCGCGCCAACTTTTGGCCCGGCGATTCACGAAGCGAAAAGTGGTCCAGCAATTGCTCCTGGACTCCGCTCCGGCGGTGTGAGCGGTACAATGCAGCCACACGGAAGTCACGGACTCGGCAGCAGTGCGGCGCAGCCGGCTCGCGAGTCCGTGCCTCCACCGGCGGCCAAAACGCGCGCCCAACGGCTACGCGAAATCGAACATCATCCCTACGTCAAAGCCTGCCTCGATACATTTGGAGCGGAGATCGTAAAAATCGATCCGCCGCGTCCCGGAACGGGGCCGACTCGCTAGGAAGCCAGGGCCGCAGGCCGGTCAGCGACGAGGTGCAGCTTCGGCTCCTGACCTGTTCACACTCCACCTTCCCAATCCAAGCAACTCAACCAGATTATGTTCAAGGCACTCGGCGGACTGGGCAACATCTCCTCCATCATCAACAACCTGCAGCACATCGGTCCGACCGTGAAACGCGTGACCGAAGAGATGCAACAGGAGCGGATCACGGCCTCCGCGGGCGACGGGGCGGTCGAAGTGACGCTCAACGGGATCGGCGAAATGCAGGGGATCCAGATCATCGATTCGGCACGTGAGCATGCTGAGTTGCAGGTTTGGATCGTGGAAGCAACCAACCTCGCAGGAGCAGCAGCCAAGCGACAATACGCGGCAGCGATCTCGCGAGCTGCGGAGGATTTGAATCTGAAACTGCCCGGCCTGGACTCGCTGCTCGGCTCGCTCACCGGCGGAGCGTAAGTGCAATGGCCGAGGTTTCCGGCAGCGTAAATGAGTTAGTCCATCAGCTGGGTCGACTACCGGGAATTGGACGCAAAACGGCCGAACGGCTCGCCTTTCACCTGCTGCGGATCCCCAAACGCGATGCCCTCGCGTTGGCTTCCGCCATCGAGCAAGTGCGTGAGAGCGTGCATTACTGCGCTGATTGCTTCAATCTCGCTGAGTCGCAACTTTGTGATATCTGTCGCGATCCCCGCCGTGATCGCAGCCAGCTATGCATCGTCGAGCAGCCGCGGGATTTAATGAGTTTAGAACAGTCGGGGGCGTACCGCGGACTGTATCATGTACTGCTCGGACGGATCGCACCGTTGGACGGCATCGGACCGGATCAATTGACGATTGACGCCCTCGTCGAACGCGTGGCGGTCGGCAGCTTTGAAGAGGTGATCATGGCGACCAACCCGACTGTCGAAGGCGACGGGACAGCGCTGTACATCTCCAATCTGCTCAGCGAGTTTCCAGTCCGGATCACTCGGCTGGCTCGTGGAATCACGGCCGGAAGTGTTTTGGAATACGCCAACAAAGAAGTCTTGGCCGATGCCCTCAGTGGGCGGCAACGGCTCTGACCTGTACCCAGAAGATCGTGAACCAAGCCGATAGCTTGGACATTGTCAAATACCTGACCTCGGATACGAAACCGCACCCTTAAGAGTAACGAGTTATGCGGATGTCCATGGGCCTCGAGGCCCGCCAATTGCAAACCCAAAAGCTCGCGCCGCGGATGATCCAGTCGATGGAGATTCTGCAGTTGCCGCTGATGGCATTGCAGGAGCGGATCGAGCAGGAAATGAACGAAAACCCGTTGCTGGAGCAACAGGAAATCGATCCCAACGCTCCGGACGAGGTCGATGACGACGATCGAGCAAGCAACGAGCCGGTTTCGGAAATGGAGAAGGAGCTGATCGTCAAAGACGATCGCGATAACGCCGACGATTTCGAACGGCTCGTCAACATGGACAGCGAACTGCCGAGTACGTTTGACGACTCGTTTCGGCAGTCGGCCAACCGGATGCAGGAAGATGCCGATCGCCGGCACGACCTGATGAGCAACGCTGAGATGCGGCCTGAGTCACTCAATGACTACCTGCTGCACCAACTCGCCGAACTCGACATCGACGAGCGCGTCGAACAGTTCGCTGAGCGAATCATCAGCACTCTGGACGCTCGCGACGGCGGTTATCTGCGGATGCCACTGGCCGATCTGCTGCCTCCCGATCACACCCGTGAGGATCTTGCAGTCGCCGAGGAAGCCCTCCGCGTTGTGCAAAGCCTGGAACCCGCCGGCATTGCCGCTCGGAACCTGCGCGAATGCTTGCTCAATCAGATCAGCCCCGGGATGCCCTACTTCGAGGAGATGACCACGCTGATCTCCTCGCACCTGGAGGATCTGGCCGAAAACCGCTTGCCGATCATCCAGCGCAAAACCTCTTATTCCATCGAGACCATTCAAGCGGTCAAAGAGGAACTCCATCAGCTAAACCCCAAACCGGGGGCAGCGTTCATGGAGACGTATGTTCCCAACGTCACGCCGGATGTGATCCTCGATCAAGACGAGGACGGGACTTACAAAGTGCGCCTCGAAGACGACCGAGTGCCCGCTTTGTATATCAGCGAGTACTACCGCCGTCGCTTGCAGGATCCCTCGAGCAGCCCAGAAGAACGCGAGTTCATCAAGAAGAAAATCAACAGCGCGCAGTGGCTGATCGATGCGATCGAGCAGCGCCGCAGCACGCTGACGAAGGTCGCACAGGCGATCGTCGAACATCAAATCCGCTTCTTGGATGAAGGTCCCGAAGCGATTGAACCGTTGAAGATGCAGCAGATCGCCGATCGCGTCGGCGTGCACGTAACCACCGTCAGCCGTGCGGTCGACGACAAGTGGATTCAGACCCCGCGCGGGATTCTGCCGCTGCGCAAGTTCTTCGTCGGCGGCACCCAGACCGAAGATGGTGAAGATGTCGCTTGGGATACGATCCGCCTGAAACTACAGGAAGTGATCGACAAGGAAGACAAGAGCGATCCGCTGAGCGATGAACACCTGGTCGAAGAGCTGCGCAAACAAGGTCTGACCGTCGCACGACGAACGGTTACGAAGTACCGCAAAAAGATGGGCATCCCCAGCAGTCGTCAGCGGAAAGACTGGTCGCTGGTCAAACGCTAGAGGTGTCCGAGAACGGCAGCACGGCACGCCCGATGTGATCGCTGACAAAAGGGGACAGTCAATCTTCCCCTTGAAGGTCACGGCAATCCGTTAGCCCTGGCTCAGCAACAGGCGTTCATAGGCGTCCACCATCGTCGACCAACTGAAGCGCTCGCCCACCTCCGCGGCGCGGCTGCCCAGCGCTAACCGCAGTTCCGGGTCACCCATGCAACGATCCATCGCTGCCGCTAAGGCCGGCGTATCGTCCGCGGGCACCAACAGGCCGTCAACGCCGTCGCGAATCGCTTCGGCGGGACCATGCGGACAGTCAAAGGCGATGCATGCCCGTCCAGCACTCATCGCCTCCAACAGCGCCGAGGGGAAGCCCTCGTAGCGGCTGGGCAACACAAATAACTCGCTTGCCGCCAGCGCCGGCCAGATCGGTCGGGTCCAGCCGGGCAAGTCAATCCGGTCGCTCAGACCCAGTTGCGCTCGCTGCCGTTCCAGTTCCGCACGGCAGGAGCCTTCGCCGTGGATCGTCAATTTCCAGTTCGGATGCCGCTCTGCAACCGTGGCAAAGGCTTCCAGCAACCGCTCAAAGCCTTTCTCGCGCTCCAGCCGCCCAATCCCAATCACGCGCCGTTCGCCGTGCTCTGCCAGCACCGGCGCGTCGCCGGCAACGCTTGCTGCCCTTGTCTCGGGCCCGGTGATAACCGAGGCGGGCACGGTGATAACCGAGGCGGGCACGGAGAGCGCCGAAGGGATCACGATCGGCGGTTTAGCCGTCCATGGAGCCACGATTTCGGCGGCTGCCGACGTCAACACCACGACCGCTGCCGCTCGCCGGTACAACCGCGGTCGCAGCACTGACCAAGGCCAGGGCATCTGCTGCGCATCGGGATTGCTGCGTTCGCTGACGATCACCGGCACCGAGGTTCCCGCCAATGCCAGCAGCGTCAGCACGTTGGTGCGATCACAGAAGCTCAACACTGCCTCAGGCCGCGACTGTGCCACCGCCCGCCGCAGCCGAGCGATCCGCCGGGCATTAGCGGTCACCGCCGACCAGCGGCCTCGGCTTGGCCGCATCAGATCGAGCGTCACTCGCCGGACCAGCGCATTCACCGAGTGGCGATCTTGGCGGCCGTCGTCGAGCGTGATCAGCGTCACCTGATGCAATCGTTCGGTCAGCGCCGAGGCGAGCGCAGCCATTACGCGTTCGGCCCCGCCACCGGCGAGCGAATGAATGATGCAGGTGATTCTCATCGCGGAGATCGGATCGGAGGAGCCGCTCAAACTGGCGCGGTTGTAGCAATTGCAACGACCAGCGAGGGTGATTAGGGTGAGTGCTGGAGGTTGCCGGTTGGCGAATCCGGGCTGACGCCCCGGCCTCCTCCCGAGACGCAGTTTGTCCGCTAACACCGGCCCCATCTCCTGATCCTAGCGAAATCCACTTCCCTGTGCTGCAACTATGAAGAACATCCTCAGGGGCCTCGGCTTACTGCTGCTGACCAGCCATCTGCTAGTCGGCGAGGCCCACGCCAATCACGGCGGCTCGAACTTGGGGTTTGTCCCCTATGGTTTCTACCAACCTTACGGTGTCCGCTACAGCACATCGGTGCGCACGCCGCCGTACTTTGCGCTCAACCCGCCGGTTTATTACGGAGCCCGCTACGCCCGGCCTTACGGGGCCAGCCCCTTTGCCTCGCCGCCCTTGCTGACGGCATCGACCGACTATCAGGTGCAACGAGCAACCGTCTTCGCGCCGCCGGCTGTGCCAACGATTGGTCCTGTTCGCTGCAATCCTTACGTCAGCAGCGAAGCGGTTCCCCAGGCTTCCGAGCCGCAATCTGCCGAGACGCTGGCCCCAACCAGCCGCGACACGGTGACCGGTCCAGTGCGCTACAACCATCTGGTCAGCACTGCCTCCCGCTGATCCGCACGACTACCAGCCTTGACTTGCCGCAGCGACTGGAGGCGGCGAGGGCCGGCGACAGCAAACGTGCGCGATCATTCGCTGCAGGAAGGCTTATCGGCTATCGCTAGCGGAAGCGGGTTCGGCAAACCGGTATCCGATTCCGCGGACCGTTTCGATCAGGTCAGCTCGATCGCCCATTTTCTTCCTCAGGCTGCGGATGTGAACGTCGATGGTCCGTTCAAGCACGATGGTGTCTTCGCCCAAAGCCGCATCGACTAGTTCACTGCGATCAAAGGCGCGGCCGGGCTGCCGAATCAACGTTTCGAGCAACCGGAATTCGCTCTTGGTGACTTGGATCACCTGACCATCGATCTCCACGCGGTGCCGTCGCCTGTCGACGCTCACACCGGCAGCCGTCACACAATCCCCCGTATCGACCGCCTGCTCGCGGCGGCGGAGGTGAGCCTTGAGTCGCTGCAACAAGACGGCGTAGCTTTCGACGGGCTTGACCACATAGTCATCGGCGCCGACGGCAAATCCAATCACCTGATCCGATTCTTCTCCCAGGGCGCTGAGCATGAGGATCAGGGTGTCGCGTGTCTCGGGGGCGGCACGCAACTGCTTGCAGACTTCCACCCCGCTGAGCACCGGGAGGTTCACGTCGAGGAACACGACGTCCGGCAGTTTCAGTCTCGCCTGATTGAGCGCATCAGCACCATCGGTAGCCCGAAAGACTTCATACCCGGCGCGGGTTAGTTGATATTCCAGCGTCTCGGCCAGTGGACGGTAGTCTTCCACGATCAAGACTTTTGTTTTTGCCATATCGCCTGTGGAACCTAAAGGAATCACCCGTTCAGCCTGCTGGAGCCTGCATGGGTGATCAGCATTGAGACACTCCATTTTCTTCGAAACCACCGCCAGGTGCAGCCCGTGAACGGTGAGACTGCGGTTAAACCCCCGTTAAGAAACCATGAAGACCGCAGGCTCCATTCCCGTCGCTGACCTCCCGCCCCGCTGACCAGCCTGAGCAACACTGCCACCAGTCCAACGAGTACAACCGTCTTGAGTACAAGTGCTATTTTGCCGGAACCGTAGCGGGAAGATAGATCTTGAAGGTGCTACCGTGATTGGGTCGGCTTTCCAGTTCGATTCGTCCGCCCTGTGCCTGCGTTAGGTTCTTCACGATGGCGAGACCGAGCCCGGTTCCTTTGCTCGACCGCTGCCGTGTCTTGTCGCCGCGATAAAACCGTTCAAAAACTCGCTTCTGCTCGTGCTGAGGAATCCCGACGCCATTGTCCTGCACGCTCAGTACAGCAAACGCCCCGTCGCGGGCACTGCTCGCGATCACGCGTCCGCCTTCGGGCGTGTAACGAATCGCGTTGCCGATCAGGTTATTGGCGATCGTAAGCACGGCTTCACGATCAGCGTAAATCAGCGTCGGTTCACCGTCGCTCATGGGGTGCTCCAGCTGAATCGACTTGGCCGCAGCCACCGGAGCGTAGGTCGTGATCGATTCCGCGATCACGGCGGCCATGTCCACCGTCGCCAGCCGCAGGTACTGCACGCCGGCCTGAGCGCGGGCGAGCGTCATCATGTCGGCGATCAGTCGCTCCAGCCGGCGACACTGTTCCAGGATTTGAGTGATGAAGTGCAACGCCGCTTGCGGGTCATCACCGATCGCCAACTCGACCGTCTCCGCGTACCCCTTGATCGCTGCCAAGGGCGTCTTCAGTTCATGCGAGACATTCGCGACGAACTCTCGCCGCATCTCCTCCAGGTGTCGGCTCTCAGATTCATCCCGCGCCTCCAACAGCGCGGCTCCGGCGCCTTCGTAGGCGATCCAGACACACAGCACGCGGAGCACGCGGCGCGCCCCTGTGGCATCGCGCACCTCAACGACCGCTTCCCGCGGAGCATGGTCGGCGAACACAGGATGCATCGCCTGCAGCAACTCCGGCTGGCGAATCGACTCCACCAGTTGATGCCCCACCGGTTGGCGTTCGATCGCGAACAGCTGTTTGGCAGCCGAGTTTGCGAGCACCACCTGGCCGCGGCGATCGACCACGATCACGCCGCTACCAAGATTCTCAACGACAGTGGCGGTCTGTGCTCGCTGCCGCTGCAACTGGCGCTGCAGCCCCAGCAACTCGTCCTCTAACGGTCGCAATCGCGCGGCAGCCTGCTGCACGACGACCACCAAAAGCCAAGTAACGGCCACGGCCAGAGCGCCGCCGATCGCCATGAGTAGGATTAGCGAGCCGCCGAACCGCGCCGCGACAACCGCTGACAGCGTCCAGGCCGCTGCGATCACCACACCCACCGCACCGATCTGCACCGGCGAAAGCACCGGCGGTCCTGGCGGCGACGAAGTCACAGCCGAGAGCTCTGCACGAGGCCCACGGTCTTACGAGCGATCACCACCACGGAGTTTCCGCTCCCCAAGATGCCCCGCAGCCAGAACACGTGCCGGGGCGTGTTAGCCGTGCCCATAACGCTTCTCGGTCGCGCTGCTGGCCGGCAGCAAGCTTCGATCGACCGCTTCCGCTTTGCGGGCGCCGCCACAGCGCTGGGCAGTCGCAGCGATCAGTCGTTTGCACCATTTGAGCATCGCCGCAGCCGGTGTTCGCCGCAGATGGCCCTGGCGTGAAGCCTGCAGAGCTTCATGCGAATCGACGTTCAAAGCCGTCAACCAACCGCCCCCGAAACAATAGGTATCAACACAGACCAAATGCCCAAGATTGAGCACTTCGCCGCTGGCTTGCGGTGTGTGGCCCACGTACACCCGCTTGCCGCTGAAGTGCGGGGCAGGCCAGGTGGTCAGGTGATTCCAGTAACGCTGTAGCTCACAGGTGCGCTCGATCGGACAGAGCGGATCGTAGCCAGCATGGATGAAGATTTCGCGCTCGGTTTCATAATGACAGCGCAAAGAATGAAAGAAATCGAGGTGCGAGTCGGGGATCCGGTCAAGCGAGCCACCGTAGCTGGCGATCGTCGACTGCCCGCCGCTTTGCCGCCACCACTGCGGATCCAGCCCGCCCACCAGGACGCCCATCAGCATCACTTCATGGTTGCCCCGGATGGGGATCACCCGCGTTTGACTCGACAGCTCGATCAGTTGGTCGATCACTCCGCGGGAATCCGGACCACGATCGATGAAATCACCAAGGAAAATCAGCTGGTCGTCTTTCTCCGGAGCGATCTCCTCGATCAAACAGCGAAGAGCTTTGCTGCAGCCGTGAATATCCCCAATGACGTAGCGTCGCATCGATCAATTCCACTGGGGGTCGGCCGGAGGCGGCGAAGAGACGATCTCGGCCAGAATCTCACCACCGAGCGTCTTCACGACCTTCTCCCACATTGACTCGTGACCAGCGAACACCCTTTCCCACTGAGCCGGTCCCACCAACCAGCCTCCTTGCGCCAGCTCTTGATCGAGTTGCCCCGGTCCCCAGCCGCTGTAGCGAGCGATGAACCGCGCCTGAATGTCTTCGCGGTCTACAATCACGCTCAGATGATCATCGTCTGCGGTGATCCACAGCGGACTCGAGCCAGCAGCGTTCGCATCGTCGCTCTCTGGTCCGCACGGCTCGCCCAGCCCCGAGAGCGTGTGCAGCGCCATGAGCGGACCTTCCACGGGGCCGCCGAGATAGATTTGGTCGTGGCGTTTGGGCACATGCCCCAACCGGTCGGCGAAGATGTCTTCCAACGTGTGTTCGCTGGGGCGATTGAGCACCAGCCCAAAGGCCCCCTGCTCGTCGTGGCGAACCATGTAGATCACGCTGCGAAAGAAATTACCGTCCGTGAGGTAGGGTGATGCGATCAGCAATCGTCCCGCAATGCGTTTCATCGCTCACTCGCCCGCTGAATGGTGGTGTCGGGATGGTTACTTGACGGCGGCATCACGCCACAGGCATCCGGCCCAGGACAGTCCGACGCCAAAACCGATCAACATGTTAACCGCAGAGGCCGATAGTTCACCACGCTTCCGGAGCCGATCGATCAAAATCGGCAGAGTACAGGAGACCGTGTTGCCAACGTCTCCGATGTCGATCGGAATGCGCGTCTGCGGCAATTGCATCCGCTCCGCCATCTGTTCGAGCATCTTCCGCGTCGCTTGGTGCATCACAAATAGTCCCACTTCATCCCGGTGCATCGACTGGGCCTCTAAAATTTCATCAATCAACCGCGGAATCGCTTCTACGGTGAAGTTGATCAAGCTCGGTCCGTCCATATACAACCGGCTTTTCCAACGTTTTCGATGCCGTGGCTGCAGGGCGTCGGCCGCTGGCCGCGCCCCACCGTCATTGACCAGCAACGTGTCGGCTCCGCCACCATCGGTGCCAAACTGGAAGCCCCACAGGGTCCGCTCCGGGCTGGCAGTGAGCAGCGTGGCCGCTGCGGCGTCTCCAAAGATCGTCCGCAAGCTACGGTCATCGGCATCGATGTACTTACTGTAAGTTTCCGCGGTGACTAACAGCACATTTTTTGCGACACCGGATTGGATCAGCCCATCGGCCAGCGACAACCCATAGACGTAGCCGCTGCAGCCGAGGTTAAAGTCGAGCGCCCCGCAGCGGGTCGAGAGCCCCAGACGGTCTTGCAACAGGCAACTCGTCGTCGGCAGCGGGTAATCAGGCGTCTGCGTGCAGAACAACAAGAAATCGATCGAGCTCCGATCGAGCTGCTCCTGCGCGATCAGCTTCTCAACGGCGTGATACGCCAAATCGCTAGCGGTTTCCGCTGCTGCGGCGATATACCGCTGCTTGATCCCGGTCTTTTCCTCAATCTGGTCAAGGTTCCACTCGGGATGTTCACGACGCAAATCGTCGTTGGTCTCAACCCGCTCGGGCAGGTGAATAGCGATGGGACCGATCGAAGCGTACGGCACAGTGGCGGTCTATTTCGGTAGGGATCGGTGAACGAAAGCAAACACGTCATCACGACAGCAGGCAGCAATTACCTCCTGGCGTCTGTGCGGTTTCTGGAAACGACCACAACCGCCGCGTTGGCTCTGGAACGGCTTATGGACCGGGGTCATAGGTTGCTAACCGTCGCAGCCGCAAGGCCAAGTTACCCAGCGCCTCCACTGGGATCGTGTGAGGCCCATTAAAGGCGATTAATTCCGCATTCGGCTGCGAGGCCTTGATCAGTTCGTGCAGCGCCTCGGCGCTGGAAAACGGCAGAATCGGATCCTGTCGCCCGTGCGATTGCAACACCGCGGTGCGGCTGAGCCGGCCACCCCGCAACGCCCCCTGCCACTGGGGACGCCGCACCAGCGTTCCCGAGAACTGCACCAGCAGCTCCGGCGGCGGGACCTCACCCGACAAGGTGACATTCATCGTCACCATCGCACCTTGCGAAAATCCGCCCAGCACGTAACGCGGGCGTTCGCCTAACCCGGCCAGCGCCTCGCGAACACAGCCAGCCAACGCCGCGCTCGCTTGCTCGATCCCCGGCGGCGACAGCTCGTGCAACTGTGAGAACGAGTGCGTCTGTGTGGCAGCTAGCAAAGCGGCCATGTTGATCGCCCACCAGGCTCGGCCACCGAAATCAGCGAATTCCACCGGCGCGAGCGGCGCCTCCGGAAAGATGAAACGAAACTTGGCCACCGACTCTTCCATGAAATCGGCCAGAGTCTCCGCCAGCCCCACCAGGTCGTTGCCCGGCGCGCCGTATCCATGGCAGAGAATCACGCCGAACTGCGGCTGAGCACCAAACTCGATTACGGCACAATTCAATTCGCCGAGCGTCTGTTCTCGGGCTGACACGGGTCTCATCGCGATTCGCTTGTCGGGGTGTGAAGGGATCCATCCAGATGATCGGTATTCATCTCGAGCTGACGCATTTTGCGATACAAATTGGATCGGTGCAGCCCCAGTGCCCGGGCTGCAGCGGTCATGTTCCCCCGGTGTCGATCGATCGTCGCCTGAATGTGCTGGGTCTGAAACAGCCGCGTCGCCTCAACCAGTGAACAGATATTGGGTGGCGGCGGCGCGGGTGCCGCGCTGCCGTTGGCCGAGAGCATGCCGTCATGCGGCAATCCGAGATCAGCCGGTGTGAGCAAGTCGGACTGCGCCAGATAACTCGCCCGTTCCATCACGTTGCGCAGCTCGCGCACATTGCCTGGCCAACGGTACTGCAGCAGCGCTTCGCGAGCGGCTTCGGAGAGCTGTGGCGGAACACGGCCGATCTGAGCTGCAAACTGTGTCAAGAAATGTTCCGCCAGCAGCACGATGTCTTCACCACGCTCGCGCAGCGGGGGCAGCCGAAACGAGACGACGTTGAGCCGGAAGAACAGGTCTTCACGAAACCGCTTGGCAGCGACCAATTCCGGCAACGATTGATTGGTCGCAGCGATGATCCGCACATCGACTGGAATCGGCGTCGAACCGCCGACGCGGACCACAATCTTCTCCTCCAGCACGCGCAGCAGCTTGGCCTGACCGCCCGGGCTCATGTCGCCGATCTCATCCAGAAATAGCGTACCACCGTTAGCCAGTTCGAACTTACCCGGCCGCCCCTGATGCGCATCGGTGAATGCGCCGCGTTCGTGCCCGAACAGCTCGCTTTCGAGCAGCGATTCCACTAACGCCGCGCAGTTGACCGCCACGAACGCTTCATCACGGCGTTGACTTTGGAAGTGCAGTGAACGGGCGACGACCTCCTTACCGGTGCCGTTTTCCCCCAGCGCCAACACCGCGAGTTCGGTCGGAGCAACGCGGGCCACCGTATCGCGGAGCGAGCGAATCACCGGCGACTCGCCGATGACTTGGCAGTGCGCCGCAGCATCATGCAGCAACCGGTCGCGGGTGCGGGTTAGCCGCTGACGCGTCTCGGTCCCCTGGATCGCTGCCGCCGCATGCCGCGCCAAGTCGCTCAGCTTGATCACGTCGCTGGCGTCAAACCCGCCGGGACGGCCGCGTTGGTTGACGACTTCGAATACGCCCAAACGCTGCCCGCTGGGCGATCGCAGCGGCACTGCGACGAGGCTGCGGGTGACAAACTTCAACTGCCGGTCAACGCTGCGGTTGACTTCATTCTCGCGGTCATCACCGGCGGTCCACAACTGCGGATGTCCGCTGGCCAGCACCGCACCGACGATCCCTGCCTTGTCGTCGACTTCCAGGCGATTGCCTTCGACTCCCAAGGCCGGCCGGCCGATCAGCTTGCCGCGCCGCTTGTCCCATAAAAAGATGCTCGCTCGCTCGGCCGAGAGCATTTCGGTCGCCGTCGCTGCGATCGCTTCGAGCAGCTCGTCGCTGTCATCGATCGGAGCCCAGCGGATCGAGGCGTCAAGCAAAGATCGCAGATGCCGCGTGGATTCAACTCCGGAAGTGATCCAGCGTTGGGTGCGTTCGAGGATCGCCAACACCCGTGCCGCGCGTTCGGCGGCAGCCACCACGTGCGGCGGCACCTCAGCGGTGACCGGAGGCATCGCCAGCAGCAGCACGAGCGGGCCCGCCGGTGGCACAGCTTCGGCCGCTGGCTCCTGGCGGGCGATCGCCACCGCCCACCACTGCCGCCGCACGATCGCCGCCGGCCCATCAACGGCGTCGGCGACAAGCGACTGAACCTCGAACTGCCCCAGCAGCGACGAATCCAAACCACTGGACGCGAGTGATGTCCACCGCGGTCCCGTTTGCCGCACCAGTTCGGCGGCTTCGGCGCCGAGCAGATCGCAAAGTGCCGGCAACAATCCGGTCAGCCAGGAGCGTTCGGCGAAGACAGACGACGCAGGGGCCGCTGTCAGCGCAGCGAACGATTGCTGACCAAGTGAGCGTTCAGCGAGCTGCAGCCAGGCGACGGACAATCGCCCGCTGATGTCATCCGTCGTGCCGGTAGGAAGTACATTCATCGACATCGCAAAGCTCAGGTTGGCCAGGCAGCAAATCTGTGTCCCTGTCCGACAGACACGTCCGACACGCCAGCCGAAACCTCAGGGCGGGGGAAGCCAAATAGACGACCCGCCGGCCTTCACGCTATGCTGCTACCCTCACGGGAACAAGGGTGCCGCCAATCGCGAGTGGGCACTTTGCATACCGTTGTCCTCACGTTTCTGTAATCAGCATTTCTCGCCCGGGTAGGTGTGATGGATTTTAGTGGAAAAAAAGGTCTGATCCTCGGCGTCGCCAACGACCATTCGATCGCTTGGGCCATCGCACAACAGATTATGGATGCGGGTGGAGTCTGTGGTTTTACGCACCTGCCAGACCGCGCCGATGACGACCGCCAACGCAATCGGCGCCGCGTCTCGCAACTCACCGACCAATACGAGAACGCCGCGTTCTTGGTTCCGATGGACGCCCAAAATGATGACGACATCCGCAGCGTGATGGCGACCGCTGCTGAAAAGTTTGGCAAGATCGACTTCCTGTTGCACTCGATCGCCTTTGCCGACCGCGATGACCTGTCGCGCGATACGGTCTACACCAGCCGCGCCGGCTTCAAACTCGCGATGGATGTGAGCGTCTACACGCTGATCGCCGTCACCGCAGCCGCCAAGGATTTGTTCAATCCCGGCGGTGCGATCACCACGATGACCTACTTCGGCGGTGAAAAGTGTGTCCCTGGTTACAACGTGATGGGGATCTGCAAAGCAGCTCTGGAAGCGACTGTCCGCTACCTGGCTTACGACATGGGCCCGCAAGGCGTCCGCGTCAACGCGCTTTCGGCTGGCCCGGTCCGCACGCTCGCCGGTCGCGCCGCTGGCGTCGAAGAAATGCTGACGATGTACGAACACATGGCACCGCTGGGCCGCAACGTCACGCATGAGGAAGTCGGTCGCACCGGCGCCTTCTTGCTCAACCCGGCCAGCAACGGGATCACCGGCGAAGTGCTGCACGTCGACTGTGGCTACAACATGATGGGCAGCCCAGGCCGCTTGCTGGATAAGCTCCGCGGCTAATCGCTGCGCCGGCTTTCTAGCCGACGCGCTCGCCCTCCATCGCCTTTCCCTTCGCAGGAGCCCTCATGGTCCGCACCGCTTCGACAATGTTGCCGTTGGGCACTACCGCCCCCGACTTTTCACTGGTCGACACCGACGGCCAAACCGTTTCACGCCAAGACTTTCTCGGCAAAAAAGGCATGTTGGTTATCTTCCTCTGCAACCATTGCCCGTACGTCAAGCACGTCGCCGCTGAACTCAAACGCCTCAGCGACGAATATCGGGCGCGTGACATTGCCGTGGTCGGCATCAGCAGCAACGACAGCGAAGCCTACCCGGCGGACTCGCCGGAGCAGATGAAAGTGGAGAAGCAGCAGCGGGGATATGCATTCCCGTACCTCTTCGACGCCACGCAAGCGGTCGCCAAGGCATACCGCGCCGCTTGCACCCCGGACTTCTTCCTGTTCGACGGCGATCACAAGCTCGTCTACCGCGGCCAGCTCGACGACAGTCGCCCGAGCAATGGCAAGCCGGTGACTGGCGCCGATTTGCGCAGTGCGCTCGATAACCTGCTCGCCGGCCAACCACCGCTGGAACGCCAGGTGCCGAGCCTGGGCTGCAATATCAAGTGGATCCCAGGTTCAGAACCAGAATATTTTGGTTCGACCTGAGGCGAAGGCTGATCGCCGTCAGCATCACAGTCGCGGCCCTGTTCCCAGTTCGGGTTGGGCAGCGACTGCTCGAGCAGCCTCCCAGCAACCACCTCAGTAGTTTGAGGGCGGCAGGCTCCGAGCCGCAGCGACGGGCATGCGCATTCGCAGCTGCGTCTGAACCTCGGAGTCCTCTCACCTCAAACCAGCGGTCTCCCTGGCACGCCCTTCGAACCACAAGGACCTGCCACCGGGAACCGCCGCGAACGTGCTGGGACAACAGGCAGGTGCCCCGCAGTCTGCGGAAACACCTGCTGACTGCTGATGCAGAACCTCAGTTAGCAGCTTGGTTGCGTTGCCGGCGAAGCCGCTGAATCTCCTGCCAGTTCACCACGCCGCAACGCTGTGCCCATTGCCGCCAAGCCTGAACCAGTTCACGCAGCTTCTCAGGCTGCTCGGCTGCGAGGTTCTGCAGTTCCGTCCGGTCCTGGCTCAAGTCATACAGTTCCCAGCCGCTGTTTCGCGAGTTAACCGCCTTCCAGTTCCCGAT
>CALELC010000013.1 GCA_937904535.1 uncultured Planctomycetaceae bacterium | reverse complement strand
CGACTCTGGCTCAAGCGAACGATCGATGACCGTGATTTCGCGAGGTTGGCCGTTGAGTTCAAAGAACACCGTGCGGCTGCCATCGGGGTGCGCACTGCCGGTGGCCAAGTACTTGATAATCAAGCGTTTGCCAGGCTCGATGTCGACCGCGATTTCTTCGCCGGGTTGTTGGCCGTAGAAGAAGTTCGGCGTCGGCAACGGGCTGACTTCGCCGTACTGTTTGACGTATTTGACGAAGTCGGTGTAGACCTTCGGGTACAGCAAGTACGACGCGGTTTGAGCGTCGGTGGCTTCGTGATCGAGATGCTCGGAGGCCTTTTCGCGGGCTGCGTCGATATCCGCTGGCGGCATCGTCTCGCCGGGACGGCCGGTGAGCGGCTTCTCTTGTCCGAGGATGACCTCCATCACTCGCGGCGGGAATCCTCCCGGTGGCTGGCCCATACGGCCGGCGACGAGATCGATAACGGATGCCGGGAAGGCGATCGGTTTGTCGCCTCGCAGCACGTCCTCGACGCTCAGGTCGCCAGCGATCATAAACAGCGCCAGGTCGCCAACCGATTTACTTGTCGGCGTGACTTTAACGATGTCGCCGAGCATTTGGTTGACCTGCGCGTACATCTTGCAGACCTCCGCCCAGCGATCGGCCAAGCCGAGGGCGCGAGCCTGCTGGAACAGATTGGTGTACTGGCCACCGGGCATCTCGTGTTCGTACAGGTCGCCGGTAGCCGGAAGAGTCAGGCTCTCAAATGGTAGGTAGAACTCGCGCACCGCTTGCCAGTAGTTCGCCAGCTCGGTGAGGCGATCGGTCTGCAGCCCGCTGTCGCGCTCCGTGTACCGCAGCGCCTCCACCAGGGTGTTGAGGTTGACCTGGGAGGTGCCGCCGGACAGCGGCGCCAGGGCGGCATCGGCGATTTGCAGCCCCTCGTCGGCAGCCGCGAGAATCGAGGCGATCTGCGTTCCGGCGGTGTCGTGGGTATGGAAGTGAATCGGGATCCCGATCTCTTCCCGCAGCGCTTTGACCAGCATCTTCGCTGCCCGTGGCTTGCACAGCCCGGCCATATCCTTGATTGCCAGCAGGTGAGCCCCCATCTTCTCGAGCTCTTTGGCCAGCGACACGTAGTACTGCAGGTTGTACTTCGTGCGGTTGGGATTTTGCAGGTCTCCGCTGTAGCAGATCGCCGCTTCGCAGATCCCACCGGCTTCGATCACGGCGTCCATCGCAACCCGCATGTTCGGCACCCAGTTGAGCGCATCAAACACGCGGAAGATATCCATGCCTGCCGCGGCCGCTTCGCGCACAAAGAGCTGGACAACGTTGTCGGGATAGTTCGTGTAGCCGACCGCGTTGCTGGCTCGCAGCAGCATCTGGAACAGGATGTTGGGGATCGCTTGTCGCAGATCGGCGAGCCGTTGCCACGGGCATTCCTTGAGGAACCGCATGCTGGTGTCGAACGTTGCCCCACCCCACATCTCGATCGAGAACAGCTCCGACGCCAGGTGCGCGTAAGCCGGTGCGATGTGCAGCATGTCGGCAGTCCGCAACCGCGTGGCCAGCAGCGACTGGTGCGCGTCGCGCATCGTGGTGTCGGTCAGCAGCAGTGAGGGCTGCGAATTGATCCACTTCACCAAGCCGTCGATGCCTTCATTCTTCCAGCGATCGCGGCTGCCGGCGGGCGGGGCCGTCAGGGTGGGGTATTCCGGGACCGGAGCCGGTTCGACGCGCACCGCTGGCGGCCGACCGGCCACCAGTTCGTTGCCGTTGACGATCGTCTCGGCCAGAAGCTTCAGCACCTTGGTTGCGCGGTCGCGGCGGATCGGAAGTTCGAACAGCTCCGGCGTCTGATCGATCATCCGCGTCGTCGCTTCACCGGCCAAGAAGGTGTCGTGATTGACCAACTGCACCAGGAACGGAATGTTCGTCTTCACACCACGAATCCGGAACTCGCGGAGACAGCGGTCCATGCGAGCGGACGCTTCCTTCAGTGAGCGGCCACGCGCGGTGACCTTGACGAGCATCGAGTCGTAGAACGGATTGACCACCGCACCGCTGAAGGCGCTGCCCGCATCGAGCCGAATCCCCAGGCCGGCGGCGGAGCGGTAGTGGCTGATCCGTCCGTAGTCCGGCCGGAATTGATTGGTTGGGTCTTCGGTCGTCACGCGGCACTGGATCGCGAAGCCCGAGGTGCGAATCTCGGACTGAGCTGGCATCCCAACGATCTCATCACCCAGCGCGTGGCCCATCGCCACGAGGATCTGGGTGCGGACGAGATCGATTCCGGTGACTTCCTCGGTCACCGTGTGCTCAACTTGGATCCGTGGGTTGACTTCGATGAAGTAGTAACGCTGAGCGTCGACGTCGTACAGAAACTCGACGGTACCGGCGTTGTCGTAATCGGTTTGGCGGCCGATCTTCAGCGCCGATTCACAAAGTTGGTCGCGGATGTTGGCCGGAAGATTCGGAGCCGGAGCGATTTCGACCACCTTCTGGTGCCGGCGCTGCACGCTGCAGTCGCGTTCGTACAGGTGCATCAGCCCGCCGTGCGAATCGCCGAGCAGCTGGACTTCGATGTGCCGAGCGCGTTTGACGAATTTCTCGATGAATACTTCATCGCTGCCAAACGCGGTGAATGACTCGCGTTGTGCTTGTTCGAGCGCCAGCGGCAGATCCTCAGCTCGCTCGACCACCCGCATTCCCCGTCCGCCGCCGCCCTTGGCCGCCTTGAGGATCACCGGGAAACCGAGCGATTCAGCGACCTGGATCGCGTCGTCGACATTGGTGATCGCCCCTTCGGTGCCGCCCAGCACCGGCACCCCAGCGGCTTTCGCCAAATCGCGGGCTTGGGTCTTGTCGCCAAGCGACCGCAACGCTGCGACGCTGGGACCGACGAAGCGAATGCCGGCCTCTTCCAGTGCGAGGGCAAACTCCGGATTTTCCGACAGGAAGCCGTAGCCGGGGTGGACCGCGTCGATGTCGTGCTGCTTGCAGATCGCCACGATGGCGGGGATATCGAGGTAGCTGCGGATCGGCTCGCCCGGTTTTCCGATCTGATACGCTTCATCGGCCTTGAAGCGGTGCAGCGCGTAGCGATCTTCGTGCGAGTAAATCGCGACGGTGCGAATACCGAGTTCAGTGGCGCTGCGGAAAACGCGAGTAGCAATTTCACTGCGGTTGGCGACCAGTAACTTCTGGATCGGGCGAATCGTCATGAATCGGTCCGTGCTTAATTCAGCTGGGGGAATGATGAAGCGTCGGGGGAATGCAGAATGTACCAACTCGGTCGCGACTTGAATCCCCGGCATCCCACCGGCGTTTGACCGCCAGGATGGTCTCCGGTTTACCGCTTCGGCCGCGTTGGGCTAGGATCTCGGGATCACGATCGTCGTGGAACAAGCATTGCTGACACTGTAGCTCTCAATTCTTGCCTCGGCTTCAACGGGCATCGGTCGGTGGAGTAGCCGGTCGGCCTGAGCTTTCCTCGTGCAGACTGAATCTTTTTCATGGACTCAAATCAACCCTTGCCGGAGGATTTACCGAGCGAGGCGATTGGCGACGACGAACTCCAGCGTCCGCAGCCGGCCGATGAACCGGTTTCACCGAATGACTCACGCGAGTCCAAGAACGAAGATCTGTACGAGATGATGCGCGACACGATCGCCAAGCTCGAGGCCGATCAAACGGCTCGCGGCGATCTGAAACTTCTGTCGCGGACGCTTCGCGAACTGCGGTACGCCTTCAAGGTTTACCGGCCGTA
>CALELC010000012.1 GCA_937904535.1 uncultured Planctomycetaceae bacterium | reverse complement strand
GAATAGCGGAGGTGGCCAACTGGCTGCGTTGCTGGCAGATCGGGGTCGGTGCCCGAGAGAATGATGGCTGGTTCCATCGGTTGATCTATTGCAGGAGGAGGCGTCGCGAACGGGCTGTCAGTCGGCAGCCGCAACCGAAAAACTCGATCGTACCTTGCCAAGAATCCGGAGGTGCGGCTGTGACACAAAAAAACCCGGCACCACCATCGGGTGATGCCGGGCTATCGGAGACCTCGGATTAGCTGGGTCGCATCTTAGGCCGGCTGAGCAATCTCAACGGTCTTCATGGTGGCGACGATCGCGCTGGCAACCATGTAGGGGTCAGCGTTGCTGGCCGGACGGCGATCTTCCAGCCAGCCCTTCCAGCCGCGTTCGACCGTCGCGATCGGAATACGGATCGACGCACCGCGGTCCGAAACGCCGTAGCTGAACTTGTCGATCGACTGGGTTTCGTGCAGACCGGTCAAACGCTGGTTGTTGTCGGCGCCGTACACGTCGATGTGCTGACGAATACGCGGTTGGAAAGCATCACACACGGCGTGATAGATTTCCTTGCTGCCGCAGGTCCGCAGCAACGTGTTGCTGAAGTTGGCGTGCATCCCGCTGCCGTTCCAGTCCCCTTGAACCGGCTTGCAGTGGAAGTTGATGGCGATGCCGTACTTCTCAGCGGTGCGCTCAAGCAGGTAGCGAGCCACCCAGACCTGGTCGCCAGCGAGCTTGGCGCCCTTGGCGAAGACCTGGAACTCCCACTGGCCCTTCATCACTTCGGCGTTGATGCCTTCGACGTTCAGGCCAGCCTGGAGACACAGCTCCAGGTGCTCTTCGACGATGTCACGGCCCACGGCGCGTCCGGTGCCGACGCTGCAGTAGTACGGACCTTGAGGAGCTGGATAGCCTTCGGCCGGGAAGCCCAGCGGCTTGTTCTTGTCGGGGTTCCAGAGGGTGTATTCTTGTTCGAAGCCGAACCAGAAGTCGTCGTTGTCGTCATCGATCGTCGCCCGACCATTGGTGCGGTGCGGCGTCTTGTCGGGGTTGAGCACTTCGCACATCACCAAAAAGCCGTTGCCGCCCAGCCGACCGGGATCGGGGCAAACGAAAACCGGCTTGAGCAACAGGTCAGAGCTGCCACCGCTAGCCTGTTGGGTGCTGGAGCCGTCGAACGACCAAATTTCGGCGTCTTCAACTTTCCCGCTGAAGTTATCGACGATCTTCGTCTTGCTGCGGAGCGTCTGCGTCGGCTGATAGCCATCCAGCCAGATGTACTCTAACTTGCTCTTGGTCATAAAACCGGTTCCTCAAATGGATCCAAAGTTGTGATAAAGGACGCCCGCCTTGACGACAGATCGGTCTGTCGTCATTTGGGCACACCATCCCAAACGTCTTCTACCTACCACCGCAGAAGCAATCCGGCATTGCGATCACTCACAATCGCGGCCCTGACCGAGAAAAACCGCTCGTTAACAGGTCGCTTAACACTAGACAATAACTAAATTCCAGTGCTTCGTAAGTATCGGCAGAATGATATTTTTAGTCGCAGTTGATCTTCTTCAATTGACTAAATGCCTGCCGCGTCCAGGGGTTGGGCCAGCTAGCAGGCAGCACCGGCCAGCGGCTGTTGGCTATGGGTTTTTGGGCCCCGTCGGGTCCGTGGTAACGGCCGGACCAGCCACCGTGTCGATCCCTACTTCGCGCGGCTGGTCAGCGGCCCGAATGTCGGGGGCTCCAGCTACAGGTGACCAGTCCGATTCCAAGTGACTGGATGCGAGCCGCCTTGACAGCCCATTCTGAGCGTCGTCAGCAGCTTCAACGAGATTCGCTTCCAGCGCCAGACGCCCCAGCATCTCGCCCAGCGAATGCTCGATTGCCGTCATCAGCGGATCGGCAGTTCCCCGCGGTGGCCGATCTTCGGGCACCACGATCGCTTCACCGATCTCGATCACGGCCTTCAGCGGCCCCGGGTTGTCGACCCGCCCCATCAACCCTTCCTCCATCCGCTCCAGCGTTTCGAGGATCTGAGTATCGGTGGTCGGAAACTGAAACAGGTAGCGGTCGGGGAAAGAATACAGCTGCTGCGACAGTTCCACCGCATCGATGAGGTGGTAGAGCTGTTCCTTCTGCTCGGCCGAACAATTGGCCAACGCCGCAGTCAGCTTCGAACGCAATTTGCGCACGCGTCCCAAGGGACCGCCGCTGCGATCGGCCACGACCGCGAACTCCGCCTCGACCGTGCTCAGCAAATGCTCAACGAGTGCGTCACGGCGGCGGGCCAGTGGCTGAGCGGTCGGTTTGCCCAGGTACCGGACTTCGTGGATCGCCAAGATCGCTTCAGCGAGTCGGGCGATGCGGCTGAGCAGCGGTAGATGGTGAGTGGGACGCCAGCCGAGACGCTCTTCGAGCTTCGAGGCCACGCGGTCGCCCCATTCTTGGATATCGCCGAGAAACAGGTATTTGATCGCGATCGGATGAATCACCACGCGGCCACCGGACTGCTTGGCGCGGCGTTTGGCAGCGGTGCGGGCAATGAACGCGACGCCCTCTAGCAGCGGTTGCAGCACATCGTTGGTGCGGTTCGTCGTTCCTTCAGGAAACAACACCAGCGGCCGCTCGGCGGTCGTCAGGATGTCGACAGCGGTCTCGAGCGACTGCCGGTCGGTGCCCTCGCGAAAGATGCTAAATCCGCCCATTTTCTGAATCGCGAAGGCTTGCAGCGGGCTGCGGGCGAACAGGTGCCAACTCGCCATCGCATACAGATGGGTTCGCAGCTCACGCGCTGGCCAGCCGAGCACCAGCGGATCGGCGTAACGGCAATGGTTCGGCGTCAGCAGAATCGAGTCGCCAGCGGCCAGCGAATCGGCGAGCCGCTGCAGGTGGCGGCATTCGTGAGCGACTACCCCATCGTGCTTGGCCAGGTAACGATCGACCAGCCGAAAGGTCTGGATAAAGGATGGCCAGAGGTTCCCGCGATGCGGCGGTACGAACCGATAAGGTTTCTCGACGATGACGGTCATGGGGGCGCGCTTTTCCCGCTCAGTGCTTACGACGTGAGGCGAGCAAGAACGTAACCGATCACGATCGCCAGCAGGAAGAAGACCCCCAGAGAAAGCCCAACCAAAATGGGGTTACTGAAAAAGCCCGAGCTTCGATTGTCGGCGGAACCACTCGGCGCCGCGCGATTGGCACCCGGCCTCGCCGCTGGGGATTTCCCAGCGGACTGAGGAGTCTTCAGCGAATGATAACCGCCGCTGCCTCCGGCCAAGTCTTCGCCGATTTTCGATCCGCTGAGGATTTCGGCGGTCGCTTTGGCTCCACCGGGAACAATCCGTGCTCCATCACTGCGGCGACCTGAGAGCGTCGACGACTTGCCGCCCGCCGAGCGGCTGGAACGGCTGCCCTTGTATCCCGATTCGACTTCCAAATCCAAAAAGCTGTCGCCAAACAGATCGACCGCGGATTTCGTCCCTGTGTTGACCAGTCGCCCGCTATCCGAAGCCGACAGGCCGCTGCCGCGAATCACCGCGGCGCGATCTCCGGCCAGCGTGGCATCACCTTTTTCGCTCACCGTGTCGTGATCGATCATCGACGAGGGCGATGGGTTGCCGGACGATCCACGCGACGATGCGCCGCGTGCCGCGGAGCTGGCGCTGCGGCTTGGCAGCCCGCTGCCTCCACGGCTCAGGCCCCCACTACGGCTCGAGCCGCCGATGTGAGCGGCAACCAGCGATTTTTCTGCCGGTGCATGTTCGGCAAAGCGGCGCAGCGCTTCGGCCACGTCGGCAGCGGACTGATAACGATACTGAGGATCTTTTTGCATCATCTTGACGCAAATTCCCTCCAGCTCGCCGGGACAATCGCTGCGGATTTTACGGATCGAAGTCGGCATTTCGTTCTGATGCTTCGCGATCCGCTGCGCCAGGCTGCCTTCGGGGAACGGCGGCCGGCCGGTGAGCAAAAAGTACAGCGTGCAGCCAAAGCCATAAATGTCGGCGCGATGGTCGACGTTGTGGCTATTGAGCGCTTGTTCGGGAGCCAAGTAGTCGGCGGTGCCGAGCACGTTTTCGTTGTGAACGACCGTCAGCGACTCTTCTTCCTGCGCCGATACAAGGGCCAGGCCCATGTCGAGCAGACGCACTCGGCCGTCCAGATCCAGCAACAGGTTGGCAGGTTTGATATCGCGGTGGATCACGCCGCGCTGGTGCGCGTGCTGCAACCCATCAGCGGCCTGAGCGAGCAGCAGCGCCGCCTCACCGGGTGGCAGGGGCCCGTCGCGACGAACGAGGACTTGTAGGTCGACCCCCTCCACGTACTCCATCACGATGTAGTGGACGTCGCCCTCGTTATCGATGTCGTATGCCGAGACGATATTCGGATGGCTGAGCGAGGCGATCGCCTTGGCTTCGAGCTGGAAACGTGCCAGATACGTCGCATCTTTCACGCGCGTCCGCGGCAGCACCTTGATGGCGCGTTTGTCCTGCATCCGCACGTGTTCGGCTAAATAGACGCTGCTCATCCCACCGGTACCGATGTGGCCGAGCAATTTATATTTGCCGAGGAAAAAGCCTTTGTATTTCCCGGTTAGCAACTTTTCCGTGTGCCACTGGGTCAGCAGCCCGGCTTTGACTGCTGCCGTGGCGACCGGAGCCGCGTCCTCGGGCAACGTTTCCCCGTAGGTCGCATGCAGTTGCTGAGTGAATTTGGCGAGGGCTTCAGGCGCGACGAGGCGGCTCTTGGCCACCATTTCGAGAAATCGCTGAGAGTTGACTTGAGTCGTCATGCCTGCAGTCGCCACGGCGGGACACTACCGCCGCTGGATGGTTCCGTCGAGCGTCAATAAGGGCCGTGAGTACCGGATCAGGAAGAGGCTGAGGGAGCAAACCTGCCGCCGAAACGGGTGGGTTGACTCTGCCCTAGAAAAAAAGGCGCATTGTGCAAGTTATCGCGAACCGTTCGCGATTGTAAGTATTCTCTGACTTAATTGTCGAAAAAATCTTTCCTGACAATCGCCCAATCGCAGCGATTACCAGCGAATCTTTCGCAGCGTACACCGGATCGTCCGGCGCGGTAACATACCCCAACAAACCTTATTTCAGCGCCTGCGGGCGGCTTGGCACGGTCGTCATCCGCAGTTACTAAACCGCTGCCGCGACAGCCGCTTAACGGTCCGCTGAACGCATCGACAACCACTCTAATCACTAACCACCAACGAGTAGATGGAAATCATCGTCCTGGGCGGCGGAGCAATCGGACTGGCGGTCGCCTGGGAACTGGCGACCCGCGGTGCCGATGTGACGCTGCTGGAACGCGGGGCAATCGGTCAGGGAACCAGTTGGGCCGCCGCGGGGATCCTGCCGGCGGCTCAGGCAGATGGTATTCGTTCCACAGGGCAGCGTGATCCGCTCGACGCGCTCCGTGCTCATAGTCACGAAATCTACCCCCAGTGGACTCAGCGGATTGCCGAGCAGAGCGGCGTCGATGTCGGTTTTCGTCGCTGCGGTGGGCTGTATCTGGCGAGCACCGCTGGCGAAGCCGCTGCCCTGCTCGCAAGTCTGGAGTACTGGCGGAGCGACGGAATTGCAGCGCGGCGGCTCTCACCGGCAGAGCTCGCACAGCAAGAGCCGGCGCTGGCGGCGTGGGCTCATTCGCCGCGATTTCGCGCCGCCGTATGGATCGAAGATGAGCGGCAAGTGCGACCGCCCGATTTACTTCGCGGACTAGCAACTGCCTGCACCGCATCGGGAGTGCGGATACATGAACACGTCGATGTGCAGCTCCAGCGTCGCGGCGATCAGGCGGTGCTGCAGACGAGCGATCGCTCGTTGACGCAAACCGGGAATCAACCACCGACGGTTGTGCTTTGCGGCGGTGTCTGGGCGGGGCAGGCGGCGGCTGACTTCGGCTTATCCTTGAGCGTGGTGCCGATTCGCGGCCAGGTCCTGCTGTATCGGTTCGACAGCCCGCGCTTTCGAGCGGTGATCAATGAAGGGCATCGTTATCTGGTGCCGCGTGATGACGGTCATGTGCTGGTCGGCAGTTGTGAAGAGGAAGTCGGTTTTACTCCGGGAACGACGCCTGAGATGCTCGCCATGTTGGCCCGGTGGGCCGGCGGCGTGATCCCGGAGCTACAATCGCTCCAGCCGGTGCAAAGTTGGTCGGGGCTAAGGCCCGGGACGTTTGACGGCTTTCCGATCATCGGCCGCATGCCGGAAATCGACAATCTGTTGATCGCCTGTGGGCATTACCGCAGCGGGATCCATCTAGCGCCTGCCACCGCGGAAGTCATCGCCGATTTGATCCAGCACCAGCCTCCTGTTGTTGACCCGGCAGCGTTTGCTGTTGGACGGATGCTGCTCACCCCGACCACCACCTCATCGCTACGCTGACGCCGGTTTGATGACTGAACACCAACATGAAATGACGCTCGACCCGCCTGGCCGAATCGCTGTGATCGGTGCCGGGCCACTCGGCCTGGAAGCCGCACTCTATGGGCGGTTCCTGGGCTACGACGTGACCGTGTTTGAACGCGGTGAGGTTGGGCAATCGCTCCGCGAACTGGCCGACCAACCGCTGCCGATGTTGCCCAGCGCCTGCCTGTCGCCGCTGGCCTGGTCGGCGCTGTCGGCGCAGCATGGCGGCGGCAGTGCCCTGCCCTCTGGCTCGTTGCCATTGACGATCGGTCAGTGGCTGGCTCAGGGGCTGGAGCCGCTAGCCAAGAGCGACTTGCTCCGTAACCGTGTCTGGACCGGACATGAGGTCGTCGGCATCGAGCTAATCGAAGTAGCACGGGGCGACGAGGATCACCACGAGGCCAGCGAAGGTCTTACCGACGACGAATACGTTGACGGCGAGGTCCCCGCCGATTTCCGACTCAACGTACGTTGGGACCAGCAACAGGCTAACTACCGCAGTGGCAGTATGTGGCCAGCCGACGCCGCGGTCGATTTTGAAGCGTTGATTCTGGCGACCGGAAGCCAAGCACCGACTGCGATTGCAGGCCTCGAGCAGTGCGCGCACTCGCCGTACTTTTTCCGGTTGGGCGGTGACGCGGCAAGTGAACTGGCCGATGCCGATCAGGCTCCCGATCACGTTTTGGTCGCCGGATGGCGCGAGATCGTCCGGATCTACGCGCAGCTTGGTGGCCGCAGCGACCTCGACCTCTACCGCCCCTTGCGCGGTTAGCACCTCATCCGCTCATGTCGTTTATCCTGCAGTTGCGGTAGATCGCTGGTTCGGTCATCAGCAGCGCAGGTGGCAGAGTGTTATGATGAACCGTGAAGCGGGACAGAGATAGGCGAGTTGTCAGGCGGCGAGCAGCCTACTGCTTGACGCTGCGATGGCCTCGCCCGCGCGGTGTTCACTGCTGCTCCCTGGGCGATTTCCAGGCTTCACCGGTGGGAGTGCTTCGATGGACGATGATCTCAAGGCATTCATTGCGCGTGTGGAGGCATTTGAAATCGATGCAGACCACAAGACGCTGCGGTTTGTCGATCGCCTCGCTCGCGAAAACCGCTGGACGATTGGGTATGCCAGTCGTGTGGTGCGTGAATACTTGCGTTTCTGCATTCTGGCGATGCGGTGTGGGCACCCGGTAACGCCGAGCGAAGAGGTGGATCAGGCCTGGCATCTGCATTTGACCTACACCCGTTCCTACTGGGAGCGGTTCTGCAGGCAAACGCTGGGCGGGCCACTGCACCATGAGCCGACCGCAGGTGGCGTTGCCGAAGGCAACAAGTTCCGCGACTGGTACCAAGCTACGCTCGACAGTTACCGGCGAGTGTTTGGCAGTGATCCGCCGCAGGATATTTGGCCACCGGTGGAACAG
>CALELC010000011.1 GCA_937904535.1 uncultured Planctomycetaceae bacterium | reverse complement strand
TTTTCCAACTGCTCGGCGGTAACGCCAGCTTCTTGGCTGAGCACAATATCGTCGAGCATCTCGGTCATTGCCGCGCCCGCTCGTTCGCGGAGTTCGACCGTGCGATTTTGAATCGTAAGCACGCGGTCGCGCAGTTCTTGCTCCGCGACGTGATGACAGATCTGACAAGCATTGTTGACGTTCATCATCGGGCTGCGGACGTTGTGGTTGCTGAGCTTCATCGCCCCCTGTCGCTCGTACGCCATGTGGCAGTCGGCGCAAGACACGCCGGCTCGGGCATGAACGCCTTGGTTCCAAAGTTCAAACTCCGGGTGCTGGGCTTTGAAGACCTTGGCCCCGGTTTCGGCATGCACGTAGTCATAGAACTCGCCGCCGTCGGGGAACTTGCGATTCTCCCAGAACGCTTCTAACTGTTCGATTTGTAGTCCGTTGTCCCACGGGTACACCAACACATCGCCGGAGGCACAGTAGTACTCGACGTGACACTGCCCGCAGGTGAAGCTGCGCATTTCCTGCCGGCTGGCCATGGTGTTCGGATCGTACGGCGTCTTGCGATCGCCGGCTCGCCAGCGAGCAAGGCTCGGGAGATGTGGCAATGGATCGTCGCTTTCGGCGAGCCCTCGCATCGCCAGCACGAACCCTGGCCGAGTGACCCGAAGCGCCATCGTCTCGGGATCATGGCAGTCGATGCAGCTGACCGGATGGGCTTGGCTCATATCAAACGAGTGCGGGTCGCGATCGCCCAGCTGAGACTCACGATCTCCGAAGCCCTCCAGCGGCGGCGCGGGAAAGACGGGCTGATCGTCTTTGGCCTTGGGTGTGCCATCAGGCATCTGAGTCAACTTGGCCAGAACATCGTGATAAGGTTGGCGACTGAGTTCCTGAAAGCCGCGGATCACGGCTGACATGTTGAACGCCGCGGCCAGATCCTCGGGCTCAGCCGGCTCACCGAGTGCCTCGAGGCCAGTTTTGCGGTACAGCACCGTCGCCGAGGCGTGACAATGCAAACAGGCGCCCGCCTGCGGACGCTGATGGACCCGCTCGGTGACCAGCTGGTCGTAAAGCATGTAAGCATGCCCACGAGCTTCCCGATAGTCGATCGAAAAGGCGTAGCCGGCATACAACCGTTTCAGCCACGGTTGAAGTTCCAGTTTGCTCTCGGGCAGCGCCTCTGAGCCACCGTAGAATTTCTCGCCAGCGGTCAGCAGGTACTGGTCATAGTGATGCGGCCAGTTCAACCCCCAAGGTCTCGGATCGGTGCTGACCTCCGTTAATTCGACGGTCCGTAAGAATCGTGAACGAGCGGCTTGGCGGTGCTCGAACATTCGCACCAGGACGAAGATCACCACGACCGTCGCGATCATGGTGGCTACAAACACGGCACCTATCAGCAGCGGGCTGCGGCGGCTCGCATGCGTCGTCATCGGTTCGCTCATCGGAAATTATGACCTACTTGCTTGTGGCAATGGACGCACTGCAGCATGTCCCCGTGCGGTTCGGACGGCAACAGGTTGTGGACAAAGTCGGCGTGGCAGTACAGGCAGGCGTTCTGAGTTACACGACGATTGCGCGGTTTGATTTGAATCGGCTCATGGAAATTGCCGGTTGTGAACGCCAGCGAGTGAAAAAAACCGTTGTCAGCCTTCACCATCCATTTGCCGAGCGGATGGTGTGAGAGGTGGCAATCATTGCAAGTCGCCACATGCTTGTGACTGCTCGCCTGCCACGAATCGTAGTGATCGTTCATGATGTGGCAGTTGGCGCACGCGGCCGGGTCATTCGATAGGTACGAGAGGCCGCCCCCGTAACCGAATGTGAACACACCAATGCCAGTGAAGATCGCAAGCGTGACGACGGTCGCCAGCAACAACAGAGTCCGGGGCGAAGGCATTTTCATTGCGTTCTCTCAGCTCGTTGCAAACTCGCGATTGCGACCCGCCGCGTCAACAGGGCCCTTCGGGCCCTGGGAACTCCTGGGCAACTTCGGATTATGCCGCTCTCAAGCAGCCGCGTGACGATTAGCACAGTCCCGGACTGAGCGAGCAACTGCTGCCGTTCACCGTGTTTGCATCGCACGATGTTTACGTCGTACGATCGCAAAAGCGACGCCATTTGGCCGCAAAAGCGGGGCCATTTGGCCAAACAGGCGGCCGATTCAGCCCGGTACCTTAATTTAAGCTACCCTGGCGCAGACGGTCAAAATACTCTCGTGTGTGATCGCGTTCGACCCGCGGCAGATTTTGATTTTCCAGCGGATCGCTGTCGGCACGGATCGCACCGATCACAGCGTCTTTGATCTCTTCACGAGAAACGCCCTTGCGATTGGGGCCATCGGCGAATCCCGCGATGATGCCACGTCCTTGCTTGGGCTGGCCACGAACCTGCGTGTCATAAAATCCAGTATCGGTTTCTTCTTCCGGCCGATCGCCTTGCCCCTGCCCCTGGCCGAGTCCCGAGCCGGGCGAGCCTGGTTGGTTGCCTCTACCGCTACCTTGACAGCTCTGGCAACCGCCGCCCGAGCAGGCTTGGCAACGCATCTGGTCTTTGCTCTGCGACAGCGACTCCAGCGTGTCCTCGAGGTCCTGCAGTTGGTCCATTTCCGATTGCAGCTCGCCGAGCTGGTCAGCCATGCTCTCGAGCGCCTCAGCGGCCTCGCCCGCTTTGCCAGCTTGCATCGCCTGGGCGGCCTGATTCATCGCCTCCGACATCTGCTGCATCTGTTGCATCTGCTGTTCCTGGGCCTGCATCTGATTCAGTTGCTGCTGCATTTTGGCCGCGTCTTCGGTGCGGCCTTCGCGCTTGGCCTGCTCGATTTGTTGTTGCAACTGTTGCTTGGCTTGCTGGTGCTTTTCATTGGCTTTCGCCAAGCGATCGCGGAGCGACTCGATTTGTTTCTTTAGCTCCTGTTGTTCCTGCTCGGTCAGCTTGCCGTTGCGGAGTTTGTCAGCAAGGGCTTTGACCCGTTTTTCGGCTTCAGCGAAATCCCCTTTCTGCATCGCCTTGACGACATCGGCGGCGGGGCCGCGCTCCATTTCATCGATCTTGGAGAGCGCCTGACGCATTTGGTCGGGTGTCCCCAATTCGCCGCGCCGTTGGTCGAGTTGCTTCTTGATATCGTTCATCGCGATCATCGCTTCTTTTTGATCGAGCGTTGGTCGCTGAGTGAGCTTGTCCAAGTCCATCTCCAGCTTTTTGAAGAACTCTTCCGCGTCCTTCAGCCCTGTCGCTTCGGCCTGACTGCGCTGTTGCTGGATCTTGCGTTTGAGTGCTTCGGCCGCAGTCTTGGTCTGTGCAGTTTGCGATACCGTAGTCGCCGACAACTCACTGTCAGGTTCCGGGGGCGTAGCGGGCGGCAGGAACAGGGCGATGGCCAACAGGGCGGCCGGTACCAGCGGCAGCCAGGCGGCGCGGTCGGGGGCGATTGAGAACCGATCACGGACATCCAGCGGCTCGGCCCGCCGTGTGGCATCTGCGATCAGTGCCTGTCCCATGATTGAATCATGATCCTGTGCTGGAAGGCTGACGGCACTACTCAGCCGCTCGCGCAGCGCAAACCGGGCATCCACTTCGCTGGCGACGCGCTGCAGCGAGGGCGCTGTCCATGCCGCGCCCAGCAGGGCGATCAACACGCCGACGGCACTGGTTCCCACAATCCACGCCCAATTCCACTGCGTCGCATCAAATGGCAGCACCCACACCGCCCCAGCGATAATCGCGATTGCCGCCATCGTCCAAGCGAGGAACAAAGACGTACTGGCCAGTTGCACAAATCGGTTCAAGACGAGCCGCCGACGAGCGCGACGGACCACGGTTTCGATAGCGTTCATAACCGATTCGCTCCGGTGCAGTAATGTTCGGTACGATCGACTGGCAGCAAGGGATGGGGTGGAACCATGACCAACGGACGGTGACGAGCCTGGCGCTGCTGCGGTCATTGTATACGATGGACGCCGTTAACGATGGACAACTGAGTCCCAAAAGGCAAATCGACCGACTCTGCAAACGACGTGATTCGATGCACCGCACCTTACCCGACCCTGATGCTGCACCCGGCACCGACGTTGTTATCTACGACGGCCAGTGCCACTTTTGTCAGGGACAAGTTCGCAATCTGCAGCGACTCGATCCCAGGGGGAAGCGGTTGAGCTTTCTATCGCTGCATGACCCCCGCGTGTCACAGCGGTATCCCGATCTGTCACACGATGACCTGATGGCGCAAATGTATGTCGTCGATACCAAAGGGAATCGCTACGGCGGCAGCGACGCGGTGAGGTATTTGACTCGGCGTTTGCCGTTGCTGTGGCCAGCGATGCCGCTTCTCCACCTGCCGGGAACCGCCGGCCTGTGGCGCTGGGCTTACAACGAAGTTGCCAAGCGGCGTTACCGGATCAGCGGCCGGACCTGCGATCAAGATGCGTGCTCGATCCACCTGAATCGGTAACAGCGGGCGATCGCTTCGCGATCGAACCGATACCGGCACACTACCGACCGGCGGAGCGGTCGGCGACGTTGCGCAAATCACCGACCGGCGGAGCGGTCGGCGACAGAAGCAAGCTACCGACCGGCGGAGCGGTCGGCGACGTTGCGCAAAGCACCGACCGGCGGAGCGGTCGGCGACCAGGAGCGAATTACCGACCAGGAGGTCAGCAGACCGGTAAGTCGCACACCTACGCGAAGTAGTTGACGGCGTTACGGAAAATCGCCATCCCCTGCCCTTCGCTGCCGGGATCGTCCAGTCGCGTCCAGAACGGATGCTGCGTCGGGTCGATGTACCGCTCAGGGTGCGGCATCATGCCGAACACTCGGCCCGAGCGGTCGCAGACGCCGGCAACGTTGCCTTGCGCGCCATTGGGATTTAGCGGGAACTCCAGCGGGTCATCCGTCATCGGCGAATCGGTTTTGCCCTGCTTGCTGTACCGCAGCGGCAACCGTCCTTGGGCTTTAAGCGTGGCAAGCACTTCGTCGGATGCGGCGACAAAGTTTCCTTCGGCGTGCGCGATCGGCAGATACATTTGCTCAATTCCACGCAGGAACACGCAGCGAGTGTCGGGTTCGACCGCCAGGTGCACCCAGCGGGCTTCATAGCGGCCATGGCGATTCCAGGTCAGCGTTGCCGGGGCCGTTTCCAAGCTGTCGGCGCCGCCGCTTGCGGAGTCACTGTCGTCGGCCAACTTATCGGTGAGGATGCCCATCCGCATCATCACCTGCATCCCGTTGCAGATCCCCAGCACCAGTGTGTCGCGGCTGCCCTGAGCAAACTCTTGGACCATCTCGCTGAGGTGACGCCGCATCCGGGTGGCTAAAATTCGGCCGGCTGCGATGTCGTCCCCATAACTGAAACCGCCGGGGATGCAGAAAATCTGGTAACGCGCCGCCAGCGCCGGATTTTCGATGAGTCGGTTGATGTGGACTCGCTCCGGCAACGCACCGGCCAACTGAAAGGCGTACTCCGTTTCGACGTCGCAGTTGGTACCAGGGGCTCGCAGAACGAGGGCTCGTGGCGCAGGCATGTTAAGGTATTCGTCAGCCGGTAGAGGGCGGTGCCTGGGGCTACATGTGGGACATGTCTCTTGCTCCCAGGTGGCACCAGGGAGTGTTCACGCCTTGGAGTGTACGACGCAGCGGCTAGGTTCTGCAAAGGGGGACGCCAGTTTGCATCTCCCTAGCCGCTGATTGCCGCCGCTGGCACCTTGCCAGCGGTCGTCAAGGTGTCAGTTCATCCCAGGACTGGATCCCGATCAGTGGCAGCGCAAAGGCCGCCGCTTCACGCCAGCGATCGGTGCCGGCCGCCTCGAACAGTTCGTAGATCTTCCGCTGGCGGTGCGGCGTTGAAACCGTTCCCGGCTGGTTTTCCCACAGCCCGAGTCGCAGCCCGTCTTCATGAGCGTGATCGACGTGCCGGTGCCAAATCAGCGCGTCGATCCCATCCTGGCGGGTCACGTTTTCCCAGGCGTACGCGAACCCAGCCGCCTGATACGCTTCGCCGTCAGGTCCGCGCAAAACATCGGTGCCCTGCTCGCTCAAACTGATTCGCCGCCGC
>CALELC010000010.1 GCA_937904535.1 uncultured Planctomycetaceae bacterium | reverse complement strand
CCCGCCAGATCGTCTGGTGAAATCAGGACGGAGGTTACCCTCGCTCGATTCCGAGCAACGACGAGCTCGTCGTTGCTCGCCAGCCAACGCCAACTGTATCGAGCCGGTGAAAATGGGTGTACCCATTGTGGGGCAGCGACGGGTTCGACCGGCGGAGCGGTCGACCACCTGGAACGTTGCAGCTACTCGGCGGCGGTATCCGGATTGATGTCCGGTTGAGACTCAGGAGCCGAATTGGGTTTAGCGCCCCGCCAGCTAGGACGCTTGCGACGCGCTTTGGGATGATGTGCGTTGGCTAAGTGCGGTGTGTCGCGTGCCGATAACCGTTTGCCCATCGGGCGATTGGTCAGCGTGACGATCTTCGCCCGAAACTTCTTTTCTTTCTCCCGGTGTTCTTCGTCGAGTTCATATTCGACAAACGCGCCTACCATTGGCGCTCGAGGCACACCTCGAACTTCACCCTGCCAGACCGACTTGTGGAAGAAGACGTCCTCTCGGAAATCTTCTGCATCGATGAAGCCGAACTCGCCATCGGGACGGACGAACTTAATCACTCCGAGCCGGCGGCGCTGGATGTAAAACGGCTTCTCGGATCGGTCGGGCTTGGACACAGGTGGTTTGGTGCGGTCAAAGGTTAAGGGCAAATCGGAGCAAGTCGTCAATTTAACCCGGTACGCCCCGCGTTGTCATCGGCTCCCACCCACGAGGCGACCGATGATCCGGTGGCACGGCGAATCAGATACGGCCACAAATCAGCCTGCAGCGGAAAAACGGTCTCAGGCGTGGCTGGCAACAGGTGCCACATGCCGGCGTTGAACTCGCTGGCCAATTGCTGTGCGGACCAAGCGGCGTGACCAATGATCAGCCGGTAGTCGCTCGGACGCTCCCGTACCAGCGCTTCGAGGTGATCTTTCTGAGCTGCGACGTACACGCCTTGGCCGGTTTCAACTTCGGCGAGTGCCAGGGATCCGTGAACCGCGACTACGGGACCCGACAGCGGGCCTCCGAAATGCACCAGGCCAAGACCACCGCTCGTGCTGAGGTTCCCGACCTGCGGCGCCGCGATCTGTTCCTGCTCAGACGCCGCTTGATCGTTGCCAGCGGTTTGCTGCCACTCCGCTGGAATGCGCGCGCTTGGTCGGGCTGGACGGGCCGCGGGAATTTTGGCTGGCTGCTGGGTTTGCGCACCGTCACCGCCAGCGTTTTCGCCACCCAGAATTTTCAGCAATTCTTGTGGGGCCGGCAGAATGGGGCGGTTCAACATCACGCCGATCGCGCCGGACTCGTCGTGGTGTACCATGAGGCAGACCCCGCGGCAAAACAGAGGATCCGTCACCAAGGTGGAAGCGATCATGAGGTTGCCGACAAGCGATTCGGTCATGGCAATGGTGAACCTGTTGCACGCGCACTGCCGCCGGCTAACACGCTGTCACCCTGACAGCCGCGCCCGCGGCTTGCCAAAGAAATAGGCAACTTTTGGACCAATCGCCGTACGCCTACTTGGTTTTGCTAGCGGTACCCGAATTGGCAATAGGATTACACCGCGTTTTTCGCGAATTCGCTCGTGAGCAGGAATATGTTGATCGACCAGATGCGCCAGTCGTACACCTTGCACGGACTTGCGGAGCAGGACCTCGACCCCGACCCTTTCCAGCAATTTCGTAAATGGTTCGAGCAAGCCACCGCCGGCGATCAGCCTGACTGGTTGGAAGCCAATGCGATGACGCTGTCCACCGCCGACCGGCAGGGATTTGTGACCAGCCGAGTGGTGCTGCTCAAAGGCATTGAGCAAGGAGCCTTCCTGTTTTTCACCAACTACCGCTCAGAAAAAGCTCGGCAAATTGCGGAGAATCCGCAGGTCGCACTCTGCTTTCAGTGGCCGCACCTGCAGCGCCAGGTGCGGATCTGTGGCACCGCGGCACAAACTTCGCGAGAGGCGTCGGTGGCTTACTTTTGTACGCGGCCGCTGGGCAGTCGCTACGGAGCGATTCTCAGCAACCAATCGGAACCGATTTCCAGCCGCGAGGAACTCGAAAAGCGGCTGCGCGAGACCGAGCAGAGGTATGCTGGACAGGACGACGTCCCCTGCCCTGAACACTGGGGCGGCTACGCGGTCACGCCGATCAGCATTGAGTTTTGGCAAGGCCGAGAAAACCGCTTGCACGATCGACTGGTCTATCGTCGCCAGAATGAGCAGTGGGAAATCGTCCGCCTCTCTCCCTGAGCGGCACACCGGTACCCTGTGACCTCCGAGATATCCGAACATCGTGACGCGTGCATCGCAACAGCCAACCGGAAATCCTGCCGGAGACCGCGCGGCGGCACTTCGGCAGCGCGTGACCGTCCGTCGCTGCAACACGGTGATGGAAGCGGAAACGGTGCGGATTCGTTTAGAAGCAGCGGGGATCCATGCTGTGATCCTCGGAGCCGAGGCCGGTGTCGCACTTAGCTATTTTGGCGGCGTGGTCGGCTACCCGCAGGTCGATGTATCGGCAGAAGACTTCGAGCGGGCGTGCGAGCTGTTGCAGGCTGACCGCCAAGTGCTGCGGCAAACTCAGCCGTGGACCTGCGCCCGCTGCGATGAACCGAACGAAGCGGCGTTTGAGTTTTGCTGGAGCTGCAACAAGTCACGCGATGCCGCTGATCCGATCATCACCGCTGAAGATCCGCCGGATCAGCGCGACGATGAGTCCCCTGCAACCCAATCGGCTAAGCGGCTAATTGCTTTGCTATGCCGACTGTTCCCGGCA
>CALELC010000009.1 GCA_937904535.1 uncultured Planctomycetaceae bacterium | reverse complement strand
GGCACAGGGTGCCGGCGAGCGTCCAAGTCACGGCAAGCGTTCGATCAGGGTTGCTTCTCGAAATCGCCAGCAACCGCGGTCACGAGTCGCTGAGGCAGGATGTAGTTGCGAATTGCCTCATCAACTTGCTCCTTCGAAACCTCTGCGATTCGCTTCTCGAACTCCGCCGTAAACTTCAGGGTGCGGCGGTTGAACATCGAACCGAGCAGCTGTCCGGCGAGGCTGGCATCTTCTGCGCGCCGCACGCGTTCACCCTGCAAGTAGGCCTCCTTGGCGCTGGCGAGCTCTTCTTCGGTGACCCCTTCTTGGCGCAGCTTGGCTAATTCCTCGTTGATCACCTGCAGCAAGCGATCGACATTTTCAGGATTGGTAATCGCATACAGCGTGAAGTCCGTCCGCTCGTCGCGGTGGCGGGCCGACAACCCCGAGCGAATCCCATAGGAAAGCCCTTCTTGTTGACGAACTCGATCCGCCAGTCGGCTGCTGAGTGAGCCACCTCCCAAGATGAAGTTTCCCATCTCCAGCGCTGCATAGTCAGGATGCTCGTCATCCAGCGTATGCTGCAAACTGCTGTAGAGCATCGCATTGGACTTATCCGGCGTGGAAATCCGCTCAACACGGCCCTCGACGTCGGTGACAGCCGGTCGGTCGAACCGCACGTAAGGCTTGTTCGGCTTCCAGTCCGCCAACAAGTCTTTGACCTGCGACTTGATCTCATCGGAATCAAAGTCACCGACCACGGCGAGTTCGCCCTCTTGAGCGCCAATAAACTCCTTATAGAAATCACGGATCTGCTCGATCGTCACCGAGCGATACAGCTCCAACTCTTCCTGCAAGGTGTGTACATAGCGCACATTACTTGGCTCATAAGGTGCTAGTGCCCGTCGTACCGCTTGAGGTGCGAGGGCCTGGGGTTCGTTGAGCGAACTTTCGATGCTCGTGATCACCTGCCGGCGCAGCACCTCAAGTTCGGCGGCATCCAGCCGTGGCTTGCGCAACAGGTCACCGATCAAAGCAACGACTTCACCCAAAAACTCGCGTTTGGTTTTCACCCGCAGTTGCAATAGTCCCGGTGTGCTGTTCATCGACAGGTCGGCGCGGAGCCGAGTGAGCGTGTCTTCGAGTTCCTGATAGTTCAGCGTTTCGGTACCCCGCTGCATTAGCGCGCCAACCAATTCCGCTTCACCGATACGGCCTTTCAGCGACTCCTCATCCCCAAAACGCAGCGTGAGCATCAACGTCACCGAGTTGCCGCGAGTCTTCTTCGGCAGCAGAGCGTACTGGTAACCGGGGAACAGTTCCCCACGCTCGGTTCGCTCCTCGATTGCCAGCGGATTGACGTCAAACGCTTCACCTGCCGAGACATCTTCGCGACCAACGTAACCTTCCAAGCGCGCCATCAAATCGGGCGACTCCGGAATCGTTACTCGCTCCGGCTTTTCGGTTGGAATGAACAATCCCACGGTGCGGTTATTGCGCACCAAATACTTTTCGGCCGCGGCCTGAATCTTTTCCGCTGTCAACTCTTCGACGGCGTCACGGAAAAGGAAGTACAGACGCCAATCGCCTTGAGCTGCCCAGTCACTGAGCGAAATTGCAATGCGATTCGATTCGGAAGCTTCTAACTCGCGGGTCTTGAGAATCTGTTGTTTGGCACGTTCGGTTTCCTGCTCGGTGACCGGAGTCTTCGCGAAGGATTCTTCTAAAATTTCGATCATCGTGCTGCGAGCCAGCTCGATCGAAGTTGTTACCGGCACCTCGGCGAAAGCCATCAAAATGCCGGGGTCATGAAAAGCCGAAGCCAGCGTGTAAACGTTGCTGGCGATTTCTTTCTCGACCATCTGCTTGTACAGTCGCCCGCCCGGTTCATCGGCAAGCACATAAACCAACGCGCGAATCGCGGCGAAATCCGGGTGGCTGCTGGCCGGCACATGGTATGCGGCGCCCACATACTGCACATCGCCGACGCGGCGGAGCACAACGGTCCGTTCTCCGTCTTGCGGTGGCTCCACTGTATAGGTCGGATCCAGCGGCTCATCGGGAATGGAGAGCGAACCGAAGTGTTTGTTGAGATATTCCAGTGCGGTTTCGGGATTAAACTTCCCGGCCACGATCATCATGATATTATCAGGCCGGTAATACTTGCGATAAAATCGCCGCAGGGCCACGATTGGCACGCGCTCGATATCGCTGCGATTGCCGATCGTAGTTTTCCCATAATTGTGCCATTCGTAGGCGGTTGCCTGCATCCGCTGCATGAGCACTTGAATTGGCGAGTTTTCGCCGCGTTCAAACTCGTTGCGGACGACCGTCATCTCGCTCGCTAAGTCTTCGCCGCGAATGAAACTATTCAGCAGGCGGTCAGCCTCCAGGCGAATGGCGAACTCTAAGTTCTCATCGCTCGCCGGCAGGGTCTCATAGTAGTTGGTGCGATCCATCCAGGTCGTGCCATTGAAGTTCGCACCGCGGTCCGTCAATGCCTTGGGGATGTTGGGATGGTCGGGAGTCCCTTTGAACAACAGATGCTCAAGCAGGTGAGCCATTCCCGCTTCGCCGTAGCCTTCATGGCGTGAACCGACAAATACCGTCATGTTGACGGTGACGACGTCCTTGCTCTCGTCAGGGAACAGCAGCACCCGAACGCCGTTGTTAAGGCGGTACTCGGAAATACCCTCGATCTCATTGATTTTCATAACGGCGTTCTTCGATGAATCCTCATGTTGATCGCCGGAATCAGCGGCGTTGTCTTCAGTTGCAGATGGCGGTGGAGCGGCAAGGCTGAACGATGCCGTCAGAATCGCGAGCAAAGCTGCTGCCCAAACGCTCCATGCCCTGCGTGGCAAGATTTTAGGCGACGTTACTCGGCTGCCCGAGGTCGTCGGTAGCCGTTTCAGCGACTGCGGCGCCCGACGCTGGCGCTCGATACGGAAAATCAACATCGGTTCTCCTTGTGGGATGTGGGTCCGCTGAGGGGTCCGCTCGCACCAAGCTTCGCGCGGGCGGCTGACAGCTCGAGGAGCATGTTAGCGGATTTCTTGCCGTCACCGAGACGCGGACGGCCGGAATCGAGCACTCCGGCTACAGAAAGAATCCAAGATTTGAAGGCAGTTCAGCGACAGCGGAGCGCCGGCCACGGCAGCAGACTCGTCGCACTCGTCGAGCGATTGGGCGCGATTTACCAACGCGGGCCGCGAGAGGCTGATCAGCGGAGCGGCGAAGTACACCGTTCATCGCTGGACCGTCGATCCCCCGACTCGCTCGCAGTCGCAATCCGGCGTAGCCGCAGACAGGCTTCGCGCATCGCTGCTTGGTCGATGTTATGGACATCAATCGGCTGGCCGATGCCACGGAGCATCGTGACCGTCAGCCGACCACCGAGATGCTGCCGGAACTCCTCGAGCCCCACCAGCAACTGCTCGAAATCGTCGAGCGTGTCATCCCAAAGCGACAGTCCCAGGTCCGTCAGGCATTGGCAGACTCGGCGACAATCGGCTTCCGGAAACCCGTGGACCAGTGACGAATAGATACAGTCCAGGGCAACACCGATTGCAACCGCCTCACCATGCCGGATGGCGTACTGCGTCAGCGGCTCGATCCGATGCGCTGACCAATGCCCGAAATCGAGTGGCCGCGCCTCGAGGGCTTCGAAAGGATCACCGCCGCGCGTGATATGCTGCAAATGCAACTGGCAAGAAGCCTCAATCGCCTGCACCGCCAACGTCATGTCGCGACGAGCGATCGAAGCCGCATTCGCACATAGGAAATCAAATTCCCGTCGGTCCTTCAGCAGCGAAACCTTGACCGCCTCGCTAAAGCCACAGACGAACTCCCGCTGCGGCAACGTCGTCAAAAACCCCGCATCATTGATCACGGCCCAGGGAACCGCGAACGTGCCGACCCAGTTCTTCTTGCCGAAGTAATTGACGGCATTCTTCACGCCGACTCCGGAATCGGCCTGCGCAAGCGTGGTGGTCGGGATGCGAACGAGGCGAATGCCGCGGTGCGCGATCGCCGCGGCGTAGCCGACGGCATCGAGCATCGCTCCGCCGCCGATGGCGATGATGTAGCTGCGGCGGTCAAGCAACGCATCGTTGATCTCACTCAGCAGCGACTGAATGATTTCCGGTGTGTTTTTGACGATTTCTCCGCCTGGCACCAGCCGAGTGGAACCGACCAGTTCCACCCGCGGAGACTTGGCCAGCCGCTTTGCAATTCCCGCCACACGCGGGCTGCTGCGGGCGACGTCGGCATCGGCCCACAGCACCACCTTGGGTCGTCCCGTGCCAGAAGGATGCAGCACATCGAGCAGTTCATCGAAATCGTCGCCTGCGACTTCCCAAGTCGTCCGTAACCGATGCACCTGCGGCACCGAGAAGTGGATGTCACGTGGATCGGAAATCGGTTCGGGAAGGTCAGATTCGGTCATTCTCACCGGATTTTATCTGAAACACAGAATCGATCATTCCGTGTTCACTGAAAGGGATTGGACGGCTGCGGATCGCTGCCAACGCAACAGCTGTCAGTTGGTTCGACTGCCAATTGCCCAACGCGATCTAACCGCAATTGTAGGCCGTCACTTCACGGCTGCTCATCTTTCCAATCTCGCCATAACCATCGCAGCGAATCAGGAAAAATGGTTCCGCCGTGGCGACCGTTGTGCTCCCCATCACCATACACAAACTTGTAATCGTACTTCTTGAAGGCGAGCGAATTCGCCATCTGCAGGTTCGCCAACGGCCAGTTACCGTGCTGATTATCCAGGTCGTTCGCTCCATCCTGCAGAAATATCCGCAGCGGCTTGTTCTCGCTCTTGCGAACCAACGCGGGGTACACGTGCCCACCGCGGATGTCCACGAAACTGCCGATGTGGCTGATCACCTTGCGGAAGGAATCGGGGCGGAACCAGGCGACTGAAAAGGCACAGATGCCGCCTGAGCTCATGCCACAGATCGCCCGCAGTTCGGGATTCTCGGTGATCCGCAGTCCCTTGGTTGCCTCAGGCAGCAAATCCTCCAGCAGAAACCGAGCATAATCGTCACTGACTGTGTCATACTCAACCGCCCGATTGGTCGGCCGCGGGTTCCATCCGCGTTTTTCGCCGAGCTGACCTTTGGTTCCCGGATCTACGAACACACCGATCGTAATTGGCATCTCGCCGCGGTGAATCAAGTTGTCGAACACGGTAGCAGCGCGGAAATCGCCGCCGGGGCCGACATACGCGTGGCCGTCTTGAAACACCATCAATGCGGCAGGAGTGCTGCCGTCATACTGCGCGGGCACGTAGACGCTATAGCGCCGCT
>CALELC010000008.1 GCA_937904535.1 uncultured Planctomycetaceae bacterium | reverse complement strand
CTGCTCGCAGGCGTGGTACTGGCGCTCTCCACGGGATTTGTATTCACGAGCCGCTACCTGCTACTGGACGGTGTGCTGGCCCTGTGGGTCTCCCTGTCTCTATTCACCGCGTATGAAGCGATTTCCCGACCGGCAAGTTGGAGGGGAGCGGCTTTGGGGCATGAGCGCTGCAGCACGGGCTTCTTGGGCGGCCTGCGACTGGGGTGGTGGATTGCATCCGGCGTTTTTGTGGGGCTCGGGTTTTTGACCAAAGGACCGATTGCGATCGTGCTCTGGTTCCCACCGGTGTTCGCGTTTGCTTGGTTGTCGAGCGGTTATGTGAAACTGCGATGGCGGCACTATGCAATCGTTGGCGGTGTGGCGGCGGCGGTTGCCACGCCATGGCTCGTGCTCGTACATCAGCAGGACCCAACCTTCCTGATCGAATTCTTCTACAAGCACAATCTCGCCCGGTTTGCGGGTGAGTTTCATCCTAAGCCGGTTTGGTTTTTTGTCCCGGTGCTGCTGGTTGCTGGCCATCCTTGGTCGTTCCTGACGATTCCGTACGCCCAATTTTTATTCGGACGAAGCCAGGCACTGCGATCGCACCGTCCTGTGGGAGTCGGATTTCTATTGTTATGGAGCGGCTGGTGCTTCATCTTCTTCTCGATGTCGAAATGTAAACTTCCAACCTATCTGTTGCCATCTGCCCCGGCTTTGGCTTTGATGATCGGGCACTTTTGCGAGCAGTGGATGTGGCAACCCGACAATGCGAAGGAGCATCAACTTGCGAGATACGGGGCACCACGAGCAGCCACGGGGGCGACTTGTCTTGCGGGTGTTGGCTTTGCCGTTTTTTTGCTGATAACTGTGAGCAACGTGGTGATGAGTGCTACGCTGTGGGCGGCGCTGTGGGTGGGCGTGCTCGCCTGTTTGGTTGCCATACGGGGGAAACGCCACGACACACGCTTTGCCTGGATGGCGACCGCGGTGACCACCCTTCTGCTGGCCATCATGGTGATGCATCAGGTGCTGCCCGTATACAGTCGCACGCATACCCTTTTTGGAGAGTCGTCGCCTCTGATGAGGCAGTTGGCTGTTACCGAACGAACACCGATCGCGACGGTCGATCATGAGTTTTCTGACGTACCGTTCTATCTCAAACGCCAGGATATTCCCAATTTCACAGACGTCCGTGACGGCAGAGTCGCCGCATTTGTCGCCACGTATGGAACGGCATTTCTAATTGTTGATAACCGCGTTAGCAACGAGTTGGTTCGAAGTCAACTGCCTCCCCATGTGCAGTTGATCGATCTCGTCCAGCGCGGCCCGGCCCGAATCTATCAAGCGACCAGCTTGCCGGTCGCAACCGGAGTAGCCGTCGCTGCTGGCGACGTTTCGCAGGGAAGCCGCCGATGATTTGGCCGCACCACGGATACTTCTGGCCACCGTTTCACAAGTTATCGATCCTTGCAGGTCGTGCAGCAGCTAGGCATCGAACTCTAGCCCCGCAGTTTCATCGCGATCACGTCTTTAACCTAGAAGTTTTCAATTGCAAGTTCGGCTTGCCGGTCTACATCAACAAACCGACCTTAACCCTCCCCAGCCGCGCCGGTGCGAGCGACGTGCTGAAGGTCTGAGTCAACAGCAATGGCGATCTTGCCTTGGATGCCGTTATGGGGACTCTCTAGCCGCGCGTGGGCAAGCGGGATCTCGGCCAGCGTATAGACGGCGCCCACATGCGGTTTCAGCTGACCGCGCTCGACCAGTGCGCTCAGCTCATCGAGCTTGCCGCGGTTTTGTCGTGTAAAAACAAAGTGGTAACTCGCGTTCTTACCCCAGGCCTGTAGCAAGTTTTGTGGCTCTGCTGTGTCCACGATCGTGACCACGCGGCCTAGTTG
>CALELC010000007.1 GCA_937904535.1 uncultured Planctomycetaceae bacterium | reverse complement strand
GGATGCAACGGATCGTCGGGATCGAAGAAGAAATCGGCTAGCCCCAGCGGCACGGCATCGCCGCCGAGTGTGCGGCGTCGCTTTTCAGCCAGGTTGTCGAGGTCCAGCGCATCTTCGCCCAGGCATTTCTCGAGCGCCTCGCGCCAGGCATCATCGCGCGAGACCGGGTGCGTTGGATCCTGCATCATCCGCTTGATCGCATAACGCAACAAGTTGATCCCATCGCGCGGCGAAAAGTCGAGTTTGAGTTCATGCGAATGCTGCAGGAACTCGACCGTCATCGCCAGCATCTCGGCTTCGGCAAACGGCAAGTGATACTGCAGGATCGCCATCTCGTCCTGCTTATCTGGAAACCCGACCGGCAGCGTCGGCTGCAAGCGGCTGAGGATGTAATCCGGAATCTCAAAGGTCGATTCGTCCTGGTTCATCGTCACTGCGGCGCGAAACTTCGGATCGGCCTTGATGGTGATTCCCGCGACGATCGATTCGACGTAGCGGCGCTGGTCAAACAGCGGTGCCAGGCTCGCCCACGACTTCTCATTCATGCGGTTGCCTTCGTCCAGGATGCAGACCCCGCCGGTGATCATCGCGGTCACCAGCGGCGACGCGTGATACGAAATCGAGCCGCCTTGGCTGAGCACAGGCGTGATCAGCAGATCTTCGGGGCGTGTGTCGGCGGTGCACTGGTAGATGTACAGCGGCAATTGCTGACGATTGGCCGCGGCGATGGCGAGCTGCGTTTTTCCGACCCCCGGTGAGCCAACCAGCCGCGGCGTCAGTGGCAAGTCGGTCTCATCGACGGTCAGCCAGCAAGCCAGCAACTGCGTCAACACGTCGCGCTGTCCGATCCACTGGGCGGGACCTTCATAGGGATGAGCAAGCTTCAGCGTCACGCCTTCGATTTCGACGTAACCGCCAGCGGTCACCGCCGGGTTCGGCGCGTCCGCCCCCGGTTGCTCAGAGGAATACGAATGGGGGTCGGAGTGGCTACGGCGTGGCATATCGTTGAATCGAGCCTCAGCTTGAGCGTTCGGACCGGCAAACAAGGGACGGTTCTAGAGCCTATCGGAAAACGACCTGGTCGGGGATAGTGGCGCGCTGCTCGAGCCCCTAGGGCACGAGCATCAGCCAACAAACTCCTGCGATCAGGACGGCTGCGAAGAGATTGATCACCAGCCCCATGCGAACCATCTCCGCGGTTTTGATACCGCCCGCGGCGAACACGATCACGTTGGGCGGAGTAGCCACGGGCAACATGAACGCACACGAAGCGCTGATCGTGCCCGGAATCATCACGGCCTCCGGTGGCAGATCGGTCGCGATTGCCAGATTGCCCAGCACCGGCAACATCAGCGTCGCGGTTGCGGTGCTGCTGGTGATCTCGGTCAGAAACGTCATCAGGAAACAGACGGCAAAAATCACGATCCAGGCGGGGGCGCCGCTGAACACCGTCAACTGCTGACCGATCGCAGCGCTCAGTCCGGTCCCCTCGAAACCGCGAGCCAGCGCCAATCCTCCGCCGAACATCAACAAAATCCCCCAAGGAATCTTCACGGCTTCGGACCAGCTGAGCAGTCGCGGCGAGATCGCGCCATCGCTGGCCAGCACCGCTGCAGTCGGGCGTTTGGAAACCGCCGATGGGACCGACGCTCCACGGTCTTGCTCGGCGCCATCGCGAGCGGGCAATGGATGCTGTGCCGACTCCGGCCGATCTCCCGCCGGGCAGATGAACAACAGCATCACCGCCGCGATCGCGACGGTGGTATCGCCAATGTGTGAATCGCCGCTGGCCAGTGTTGGCAACCACGCCGACCAACCTCCGCCGGGTCCAGCCCGAAAAATCCACGCCAGGGCGGTCAGTCCCAAAATGGTCAGCACGCGGATTTCCGACGTGCGCCACGGGCCGGGATCGGGAACCTGTAACTTCCCGCCATCACGCAGCCCCCGCGTGATCCACCACCACACCGCTGGCAACAGCACGCACACAATCGGCATCGCCACCAGCATCCAACTCCCAAATCCATACCGCACGCCAAAGAGCTGTTCGAGCTGGCCCATGAACATCACATTCGGCGGCGTCCCGATCGGCGTGCTCATCCCGCCGATGCTGGCGGAATAGGCGATTCCCAGCAGCAGCGGCATTCGCAGCCCTGGGTCGCTCGCCTGCTTCAGCACGGCCAGCGCGATCGGCACCATCATCAGCGCTGCGGCGGTGTTGCTGATCCACATCGACAACCCGCCGGTGGCAAACATGAACGCCAGCACCAACCGCCGACCGCTGCCACCCCCGACCAGCTGCACCATTGTCAACGCGACCCGCCGGTGAGCGCCGACGCTTTCCATCGCCGCCGAGAGAAAAAAGCCGCCCATCAGCAGCAAAATCATCGGATGGCCATAGGCCCGAGCGACGTCGGTCTCGGTCAGCACCCCGGACACGGGAAACACCACCAGCGGCACAAGCCCGACAACCGCGATATTCAAGCATTCAAAGATCCACCAAACGGCACAAACGGTCGCGCACCACGCACAAACCGCTGCCTCCACTGGCAATCCCGCTCGATAAGCTACAATAGCAAGTCCCGTAGCCAGGATCGGCGCGCCGGGCAGCATCCATTTGGTCAGCGCATCGGACATGGTTTACGACCCGCCGGTGTTGCTGCTGTGTTGATCATCAAATTAAATCACTTCGAAGTCATTTCCGTCGCGAGGCCATCATGACCACCCGCCGCCAGTTTATCCACCACGCCGCGACCGCTGCGACAGCGCTGTCGATTGGATTTTGTGCCCGTCCCTTT
>CALELC010000006.1 GCA_937904535.1 uncultured Planctomycetaceae bacterium | reverse complement strand
AAAGCTGAAGCCGTGAGCAGCGGAAAGATAGCTTGCTCATCCCACCACAACTCATTGCAGACCACACTCCGACCGGCGGAGCGGTCGGCGACTTAGGTGGCCGTTCGCTCCGTCGATCGATCAAGCGATCCGGCAAAGCTGAAGCCGTGAGCAGCGGCAAGTTAGCTTGCGAGTCCCTTCAGAGCTCCTTGCTGTCCACACTCCGACCGGCGGAGCGGTCGCCGACAGGGGAAACCCTGTTGCCTACTTCTTGATCACCAGCGGCAGCGAGCCTTGGCCGTACTTCTTGCCCTTCACGCATTCCATCGATAGCTCCAACCGGTACTCACCCGGTGCAAGTTGTGCCGGCAGATGCATTTGGTAGGCGATGAAGTAGTCGCGCAGATAGTGGTCACACAGCTGTTGGTCGGCGGGCAACACTTGGCTGGCGACCTTCGTTCCCTGGGCATCAAAGATTTCGTAGCTGCCCTGCAACTCGGTCTCATAACCGTCCGCGGTTTGTACGGCGACGAAGTTGTCGACTTCGCAGTACAGAATCACCCGCTGACCGGCTTCGAAGCGATTGCTCGGGAACCGTGTGACTTGGCCGTAGCTGAGGATCTCCGTACAGAAAGCGAGCGAGCGCAACTCCAATTGCTCCGCCGCTTCGCTCAGTTGCTGAACAGCCAAGCGGTACTGAGGCAGCGCTGCGGCAAACCGCCGACTGGCCGCCGGATGGCCATCGGCTTGAGTGAGCATGCCGAGCGCCACGAGTTGCTGGTTCAAAAATTTCTGCTCGCTGTCGCTGAGCCCTGCGAGCGGCTCGGTGGCTGCTTCGGCATTGCCGCAGAGCACCTGCAATTGTCGTCGGACAATTTCGCGGCGCAGTCGGTCGCCCTCCGATTCGCTTGGCTGAGCGGTCTGAAACCGAGTCAACAAGGCTTCAAATAGTTCGCTGTCGCTGGCGGAGTCCAGCGAGTTGGTTGCCGCTGGCATCAACAGCGCCGCGGCCACGTCCGCAGGTTGCTCGGCGACCGGCATCAGCAGCAGCGCCTCGGCTGGCCCTGGCGCCGTACTGCTGACCGGAGCAATGGTCCCTGCCGCGTCGGTCGACGCCGCAATCGCTTGGCTGACGTTCTTGTCCGGAGTTGCCGCCAGCGCGGTTTCCGCCTCCGACCCCGACCCAAGGCGTACCGGCACCATCGGCGAATCGAATACGTCCTCGGGCAAAGCGGGCAAGGAGCTGAGCGACTGCTTCAGATGCTCGCTGATGTCACTCGGCTGATTGGTTTTGCTCGCCCGCGGTCCGACGGCTGCAACCAGTTGAGCGAGCGCTTGCTGTTGCACCTCTGGCGGGCTGTTGCGAAGCGCCGCGATCAGCTCTGTCAACTGCTGCTGCTCCTCGCTGCTCGCAGGTAGCTTGTGCGCCGCTTCGACTCCCTGGTCTGCATTCGGTTCATCGGCAGGCAATTGATCCGAGAACACAAACGACGTCGCCGACGAACCCTGAGGCGTGGATTCACTCGGCTCCGCGTCGCTGAGGCGGTGATAAGCGGGTGCGTTGTCAGTTTGCGTAGACGCAGCAGGTCGACTGGGCGCGTTGGACGAGGCGAGCCGCATCGGAGGTGGTTGATCGGTTGATTCTTTGCCGCCGAGGTGCTGGGTGATCTGCACGTCACGGTCGTGCGGTAGGCCCATTTGGCAGCCGCCGGTCGCTGCCAGCAGCAGCACGCCGACGCCTTTTGTCCGCACGCTTCGGATCGCGTTCCATCGTTTGTTTCTCGAAGACATCAGTGCCTCGCCGTTGCTCGCCCAGTCCGGTATATCGACCGTAACGCACGTTAGGAAATCGACGCCAGCCGATGCAATGTCAAAGCAGGTGGGTCCTGTGGCGGCCCGCATCCACATGGTGGCAGGCGCATCTGAGTTCGGGTTTCTCGCAGTCGATGGGTTGAATCCGCGAGGTAGCTCATCGCGGTCTCGTGAGGCTAAGGTCGGAAACCCATCTGGACTCTGCAGCGGTCGGTTCGCTCGCGGTTCTGGTAGAGCACCCTACAGACGCGGCGCGATGCTCCGCTAAAATCGTGGCCGCTTGAACCTCCACCAAAGCCCTCCGCTACAGCGAGTGCCCTGTATGTCCGAACACGCTTCTCCGCCGCCGATCGTCAGCGTCATCATGGGCAGCCGCAACGATTGGGAGACGATGAAGGCCGCTTCCGAAACACTCGACCTACTCGGAATTGTGCATGAGCGGCGGGTCGTCTCGGCCCACCGCACCCCGCTGCAGATGATGCAGTACGCGTCGTCGGCGTCCCATCGGGGCCTCAAGGTGATCATCGCCGGCGCCGGCGGAGCCGCGCATTTGCCGGGAATGGTGGCCAGTGAAACGACGCTGCCGGTCATCGGCGTGCCGATCCAAAGCCGCGCGCTGCAGGGGCTCGACTCGTTGCTGTCGATCGTCCAGATGCCCGGCGGCATTCCGGTGGCGACGATGGCGATCGGCGCCGCAGGTGCGAAAAACGCTGCCCTGATGGCTGCTCGTATCCTGGCGCTGGAGGATGAAGCGCTCCGCGGCCGACTCAAACAATTCATCGACGCTCAAACCGACGACGTCCTGGCGACTGCCGAACTATGAACGATAACCACGGCTCTTCTGCATTCGCCTCACCGGTCCCACCGCGCACCGTCGCGCCCGGCGGTGTGATCGGCATGCTCGGCGGCGGCCAACTGGGACGCATGTTCGCGATCGCAGCTGCGCAGCTCGGCTACCGGGTCGTCGTGTTGGCTGATCACGCCCGCTCCCCGGCCGTGGCGGTGTCGGATCAAGCTCTCGTCGGCAAATTGACGGATCGGAACCTGCTGGATCAGCTCGCCCAGCAGTGCGACGTGGTGACGTTGGAGTTCGAAAATATTCCCGTCGATTCCGTCCGCTACCTCGCTCAGCGGGTAGGCGTCTATCCGTCGGCCGACGTGCTGCGAATCGCGCAGGACCGTGGCATCGAGAAGCAGACGCTCCGCGATGCCGGTTTGCCAGTCACTCCGTTCCGACTCGTCTCTAGTTATGCGGATGCGGTGGCTGCCCTGAGCGAGCTCGGTGAGCCCATTGTGCTCAAGACCACGCGCGATGGTTACGACGGCAAGGGGCAGTGGAAGATCGAGTCGGCGATGGCGCTGGAGGAATTGCTCGCCCGCCCGCTCGATGAGCAGGGGCTCGACTTCCAACGCCCGCTAATCGCTGAGGCCTGGGTGCGGTACCAGCGAGAAGTTTCCGTGATCATCGCCCGGGGGCATGATGGTGAAACCGCAGTCTATCCTGTATTCGAAAACCGGCACCGCAATCACATCCTCGACGTCACCCTCTGCCCGGCGGAGATCAGTGATGCGCTGGTGCAGCGGGCCGCGGCCATGGCCGTACAAGCTGCCGAAGCGATCGGCTTGGTGGGGC
>CALELC010000005.1 GCA_937904535.1 uncultured Planctomycetaceae bacterium | reverse complement strand
GACCGGCTCGAAGCGGCGATCGGGCAGCTCTACCACCAAGCCGACATCGGAGTCATCGCTGCGATCCAACAGCCACAACAGCATCTGTCGCCAGAAGCGACGGTGAGCGAGGTCATCGCCTTGCCGCCACCACCGCCAGGTGCTGTCGCCAGCAAACGCAATCACGCGCCCCTGCCCATGTTCTCCGATGACCAGCAAAGGATCTTCCGCCGGCGATTGCAGCAACACATTTACCCCGGGTGCCACTCGCGGTGGGCCGAGCCGATTGGCTCCGGTCAGCGGCGCCAGCGCATCCCAGGCGGCTTGCTGTGCGGCAAGCGTGCCAGCGGCAGGGTCAAGCGTGGTGATCGGATGCAGTGCCGTCACTTGCGGACGGATCGACCCTTCGAGCTGCTGGCCGGCTGCGGCGCCCGCCGCCTGACCGCCCATCTGGATCGGCAACACGCGAGCCAGCGGCGAACGGTCGTAGCCACCGGCGGCAAACGCTTGGAAACCGCCGATCGCCACCAGTCCGCTGCCCGCTTCGACAGCCGTGGCCAATGCTCGGAGCTGTTCCGCCCCCAGGGCTTCCGCGGGCAAATCGCCGATCAAGTAAATGTCAAACTTACCGGGCTGCAGCGACTCGCTGAGATCGACCGGCCAAGGGGCGGCGTTGTCGGCAGCGATCCAACGATAAGTGACTTCAAGGTCCGGAAACCGCCGTAACGCTCGGCGAATAAATGTCTGCTCCGGCCGCGGCTGGCCTTCGAGGTACAGGATTCGACCACCGCCCTCGCGGACATCGACAAACGCTGCCTGCGAATTATTCGCCAGCAACGTTTCACCCTGCTGTGGCTCAACCTCAACTTCCAGACGGTATGACCCTGGAGCCGGCGCGATCAGGGGAATCGACATCGACGCCGAATCGACCGGTCGGGCGGGATTGTAGCGGCGCGAGGCGACTTCGACAGAATTGGCCGGATCGTTTTCGTTGCTGAGTCGAATCCGAATCGGCAGATCGACACCCTGCAACGCTCGGCTGCGGAGTACGAAGTCGACATTGAACTCATTGCCTGAAAAGACGTTGAACGTCTGCGCCAGTTCGTCGACTTCGACGTCGCGCACCTGATCGGCATCACCCGGAGGACCGATTCCTACCGACCATAAAGGGACATCCATCGCGGCGAGCGTGCGGGCGATGCTCTGCGGATCGGCTGCGGTTGAGCCTCGCGTGGAGGTCGGACGGACGGCGGCTTCGCCCTCGGTTGCCTGAGTGCGCGGCGCACGCGGCGGGTTGTGAACGCCGTCGCCCACCAGCACCACACCGGCCAGCGGCTGCCCAGCCGCCGCTTGCAAGGCACCGGAAAGTGCTGCCGCCAAATCGGTTGCCGTGCCTTGGGGAGCTTCGCCGGAGACCGGTGTGCCGCTGTTGTTGCTGAGCCGCTGAGCGGTCGGCATCTCTTTGACATCGCCGCTGTAACCGAGCACCCGCAGTTCCAGCGTTTCGTCGAGTTGCGAAACGGCTGGTGCGAGCGCCTCCCAGACCTCCTGTTGGACCTGCCAGCGCTCTCGCCCGTCTTCAGCCGGCAGTGTCATGCTGCGCGATTGATCCAGCAGCACCGCCAGAGTGGCACGCATCGGCAGCGAATCCGTCCGCAGCAGCGAGGGACGCAGGGCCGCGAGCAGCAGCAGAACGGCACTGGCGATGCGCAGCAGGAGCAGCGTGCGACGGCGGCGGTCATCGAGCTGATCGCCATGAATCGCGACCAACAACGGGACACCCAGCAAAGCAACTGCCAGCAGGAGCAGTAGCGGCCAGGATGCAAAGATCGGTTCGAACGCGAGGGAACTCATGCCAGGGGCGCCTGGGCTGCGGTGGGGCGGTCCTGGTTGAAGCGTGGATGGGGAGTCCGGTCGCTGATATTCTCGGGGATCCGATCGGCGGAGCGATCGGCGACGCTGCGATCGGCGGCACCGATACTGGCGGCACCGATACTGGCGACGCTGCGGGAGCGGCGCGAGGAGGCGTAAAAACGATTTGCCAGAATCTGTTCGAGCACCAACGCCGCGGCCATGATCATCAGGATCCAACTGTAGAGCGGCCGCGTTGGCTCGCCACGGCCCTCGGCCTCGCGGAGCTCATCGCGATCGCGGACCAGATCGTAGTTCTCGGCTCCCAGCCAGTCGTCGAGTTGCTGTGGCTCGATACGAGTTAAATCGGTTTGACCAGGCAGCAAGTTGATGCTGAATCCGGTCTGACCACCGGGACTGCGCAGCCAGTACGTGCCCGGCCAGTCTACATTGCCGATGGTGACGAGCTCACCGCTGGCGCGCAGCGGCACCGCTGGCCCGCGGGGCGGAAACATTTGTACCGGCACATCCTGCAGTGTTTCGCTGCCACCGCCCGCGGCGACTGCACGATCCTCCGAGCCATCCGCAGGTGCGTGGGCGTCGGTCGCTGGCTCGGATGAGCCAACGATCGGGATGCTGGGCAAGTCATTGATCATCAAATTGTGTGTCCCCCTGCCCTGCTCTACCAGCGACTGCACCATGCCGCGGAGTAGCAAAAACGCAGGCCACGCATCGCTGCCCGAGAACAGCTCATTCCAGGCGCGAGCTGCGCCAACCAACGCCGGCAGCGGCGTCGTGAGGATCAGGTGCGCTCCACCACTGGTCCGGCGATTCAGCGCGGCATCGCCCGACTCGCGGCTCACCCGTCGCTGAACCAGCGCCGGATGGTCGGTCCCGGCGTACCGCATGATGACCGTGTCACTCGAACCAGAAGTCAGTTGCCAGTACTGCGAGATGCGAAACGCATTCCAGGGGACACCCCCGGCAATATCGGTGAACGGAGCGACGGCAGGATGCGTCGGCTGAGCGATTTCGAGGAAGCTGCCGGGGTCTGGCACGCGCCAGCGCCGCACCAAGCCAGTGGGATACGCTGGTGGGGCCGCTGTGGCGGGCTGGCCGCCATGCAGAGCCGGGCCAAGCAGCGAAATCAGATTGCCGCCATTCTCTAAGTAAGCCTGCAGATCCGCAGTTGCCGCGGGTGAGAGGGCATCCGGGTCAACCAACAATATGACTTCATATGAGTTGTAGGCTGAGCGGTCATTGGGAAGCCATTCAGAGACCTCAATTCGGTATTCGGCGAGCGGATCGGTGGGGGCTAGCGGCGCCGTCAACGCGCTGGCGATCACATCGGCAGAATCGCGATCGGCGGCGACAATCAGTACCGACACCGCTGGCCGGACCTGCAGCGTGAAGTAGCGTCGATCGTCGATCGGCAAGTCATCTTCACCGAGAATCTGCACATGACCATGATGCGTGCCGAGTTCTAGCGGCGGAACCGACAGCACGACCCGGGTGGCGGTGGAGCTGAGATTGACGGTCATTCGGTCAACGCTCCGCAGCGGCGGCAATACGGTTTGCGAATCGCGGATTACCGGCAATCCGGCCGCGGCATCCGTGGCTGTATCGTAGAGCTGCATCTCGACGGTGACCGACGCGGACTCCGGCGCTTGCGGGCCATCGACGGAGATCACGGTCGAGATTGCCGACGGGGTCAGCCGCGGCGGAGAGGGGTCGCTGAGGGTCAATTGCCCAAGCTGGCGATTGCCTGCGGCAGGCACGCCGATATCGAGAATCTGCAGCCGAATCGGCGGATCCTGGGCGAGCAACTCGGCGATCTGCGCGTCCTGCCACTGCTGCTCCACGAATGATTGCTGTGTTAGATCGGTGATCACCATCACCATCCGCCGCGGCAGGTCACTGGAACGCACTAACCGCACGGCGGCATCAATGCGTTCGGTCAGCGGTCGGGTGAGCGCTAGCGGTTCGGTTTTCTCGATCTGGCGGTTGGCAGATGCGACATCCAAGGTGAAGGCTGCTGGTCGCGGTGAGCGATCGATGATGGCGAACCGGCTGTCGCTCGGATAACGGCTGAGCATCCACGTCGCGTGCTCGCGAGCGACGTCGATCACACGCGCGGCCGATTCAATGGCGGGATTGTCGCCGGGTTGCAACCGTCCCGAGCGGATCGAGTTGTCGATCACGATCGCCAACGCTACCGGCGACTGATCGGTCACGGTGACCGGCGTGCTCGAAGCGGCCGACACACCGCTGGCGATCAATGCAGCCAACAGCGCCAGTATCCCGGCGGCCGTCAAACCATAACGCAGTCCTGGAGCCAGTCCGCGAACGACGGCCACTGCGGCCATGGCTAACAGCACCGCGCCGAGCACGGCCAGCAGCCCGATCGAGAACCAACGCGTCGACATCGCGGTTTCGATCTGCGGTCGCGCCAGCGCCGCAGCAAATGCCACGACGGCCAGGATCCGCAGCGCCAACAGCCACCACCGCTGCACGCGCAGCCGTGTGCGGCTCGATTCGAGCTGGTTCTTGAGGAAGCGAGTCGCGGGGAACACCACGCGTCGCGGCTGGCGGCGCGACATCAGATGCACTGCGATCGGAATCGCAGCGGCAAGCAAGCCGGCCAGTAACGAGGCGTTGAGAAAAGTCATGAACGTGCCCGTTCCTCAGAAACGAGACTGGCGGGAGATCAGGTATTCCGTCAAGGCCTTATCAAACGGCATGTCGGTACTGAGCGGCACGTAGTCGACTTGAATCTTGCCGCAGCCCTCACGGTAGGTCGCTTGAAAAGCTTCGAGCGCCGAGAGGTATTGGTCGCGGAATCCGCCGGCATCCACTTGAAACAACTCGCCGGTTTCAGGGTCTTCGAACTCGACCGGGCCGGAAAATGGGAATTCAACTTCGGCTTGATCGAGCACATGAAAGACGATCAGGTCATGTCCGCCGTGTCGCAGCCGTGCCAGTGCCGAGAGCGTCTCGGCCGGTTCACCCAACAGGTCTGAAAACAGCATGATCAGACTCTTGTGGCGGAGCATCGCGGCGACGCGGGTCAGGCAGCCCGGCAGATCCGTTTCTCCGGCTGGCGTCAGGTTCGACAGGTGCGCTAGCACATCGGCAAAGTGGCCGCGGCGACTGCGCGCCGGCAAGCTGGCATGCACTTTCTCGGCAAACGTGATCAGTCCGACCGGGTCCTGCTGCATCGTCATCAAGTAACACAGCGAGGCGGCCAAGCAGACCGAGTACTCGAACTTGGTCATCTGCTGCGAGCCGGTAAAACCCATCGAGCGGCTCAGGTCGACCACGAGGTAGCCGGTTAGGTTTGTTTCGGCTTCGAACCGTTTGATGAAGTACTTGTCGGTCTTGGCGTACGCCAGCCAATCGATCAGCTTCGGATCGTCACCGCGGTTGTAGCGACGATGCTCGCTGAACTGCACCGAAAAGCCATGAAACGGGCTGCTGTGCAACCCTTGCAGAAACCCACGCACGATCATCCGAGCGCGGAGGTCGAGCCGTTTGATCTGGTTGAGCGATTCGGGGGAAAGTTGTGACGCCACGGAGGCTTCCTAGCGAACAGATGGCGCGGGATGAGGCGGTGGTGGAGCGGCAGGTAGCACTGCGGATGCGAGACCAAGTAACGCTTCAAACGGTTGCAGCCGCAAGCCGGCCGGTTGCTCCGGGGACAGACCGCTGATGGCTACCGCTCCGATGTAGTCATCAGCCGGATGAAAGGTCACGAACTGCCAGTGCTCACCCGTTTCCAGCGCCGGATTGAGCATTCGCACCTGCGGACGTTCCGAGTCGATTTGTTCGAAGGCAAAGTCGGCCAGCGGCATCGTCAGCCCGGTGCCGATCGCCTTGATGAACGCTTCTTTTAATGTCCAGACTCGCAAAAACGCGTATTGACGGCGGTCGGCATCGCGATGATCCCACACGTACTCGACCTCTGGCGCGGCGAAGTATCGCTGCGCCAGCTCGACGTCGGTGCGGCGTGATAACCATTCCACATCGACACCCAGTGCTGAATCATTCGCGATTGCACCGTGGCAACTGGCAAACAACACCAGGCCCTCGGTATGAGCGACGTTGAACGGGCGAGCGGCTTGCGGAGGGGCGGCGACGAACGGTTTGCCGTGCGGCAGAAACGCTAACTCGATTTGCTCCGGTGCGACCTGTTGACCGCAAAGCAGCTTGCGGGTCATCCCCCGGCCAACGACATGCTGGTTGCGGGTCGTGTCTTTGCGAAACCGCGCGGCGCGTTGACGTTCGTCGTCGGTCAACCAAGCTTCACAGCAGCGTTCCAGTTCACCCGGCGGGCCTGACGAAGCGGCCGCCGACCAGACGTCGATGAGCGACGAATACTCTTGCACATCCCATCCTGCGGGCTGGAACATCGGAACAGAACCACGGGGCATGCGCTGCGATCACACCGGCGTGACGATTTCCAGCAACTCGATCGCCGGTTCACCATCGCAGAAAATCCGGGCTGTACGACCGTAGGTAACCGTCCCCGGAGCGATCTCCAGCAACCGGGCGAGTTCCGTACCCGCAGTCACTTTCCAGAGCGCCACCAGCTCGACTTCACGAAAGACATTGTGTTGGATCAGCACCCGACCGAGCGGTGTTTGGCCGGCTTGGATCTCCTGCCAAACCTCGGGCTGCAGAGCCTCGGTTCGCAAACGCACGATGCCGTACTGCACCACTTTGTCGCTCTCGCGGGCGACGAGCACGATTTCGCGGCTGTACTTGCCGCTGCCCAGCAGAGTGCGATGGACGCGGACATCGACTTGCGAATGGTGAAACGCTTCGACCGTGATCGTCATGTGCTCGTCGTGATCGAGCAACGTGCGATAAGCCGGCGGCATCGCAGACGAGTCGGTTGGTTCGAACGTGGCCAGTTTCCCCGGCTGATCGGCGTAGAACAATTGCAATAGCGAGCCTAAGTCAACCGCGTCGGCTGGCCAAGACGCCTGCGGGGAAGTCAATGCCATCGAACCATTTACTCCGCTGAACTGGAAATTGGCAGGCTCAGCGGAACGACTTGCACCGAGGACTGCTCCTCGTCACCTCCGCTCCGCTGCAGCACTGTATCGATCAGGAAATAGAACAGGCGTCGCAGCGGCTCGGGCTCAATCTTCTCAGCCACCGCTTCCGCGCGACTCTGATGCTTCTCGACCAGTCGCTGGGCGAGCTCAAACACGCCCGCCGACTCGTACAGCCGGCGCGTGGTCGCGATCCGCTGCGCGTCGGGTAATTCGCAATCGTCAGCGATCACCCGCAGCAATTCCTCGCGATCCGCCTCGCTGAGCCCCTCGAGCGCCAGCGCCAGCAGCAGCGTGGGGCGTCCGCCGAGCACGTCACCGGCAGCGGCGACCTTGTTGCCGGCGTTGCTGGTCCAATCGTCGAGGTCGTTGAGAATCTGGAAGGCGACCCCAAGGTTGCGGCTGAAGACGCGGACGGGCTCCAAATAAGGCGTGGCGTCACCGGCGAAGCGAATGCCGCTGTACAGCGCGGCTTCAAACGCCGGAGCGGTTTTCAGGGCGTAAATCTTGAGTGCATCGAGCGGTTTGAGCGATTTTTCCAGTGCGTCGCGCCACAGCAGTTCAGCCCCCTGCCCTTCGGCCAGCCGCGTGTGCGCGTTGGCCAAGCAGTCCAGCACGTCGATCCGCGACTGTGGATCGAAGCGACGATCGTCATCGATCCGGCCGCTGAGCAGGCGGTAGCCGAGACCGATCAGGTAATCGCCGACATTGATCGCCGTGGAAGTGCCAAAGCGGCGATGGACCGCAGGCTGGCCATAGCGAAACGCGTCGTCGTCTTCGATGTCGTCGTGGACCAAACTCGCTTTGTGGAATGTTTCGATGCTCAGCGCCGCCCGCCGCACGGTCGGCGGGATCTTGGCACAATGCTCACTGCCGTCAGCGGTGGTTCCCAGGTCGCCGGTCAGCGCGTCGTACGCCGCGAGCGTGATGAACGGCCGCGAGTGCTTGCCGCCGCGGGCCAGGAAATCCATGGCGATGTGTTCGGTCGCCATGATCGGGTCCATCCCCACGATCGAATCGCGCGTGACGGCCGTTTCGGTCAGCGGGCCTTTGCCGCGGAGTCGCGGCGAATAGCGATCGAGCGACTCGGTCGTGAACAGCTCAGCGGCACTCCGCATCAGGTGCACGTAGGTGCGTGTTTCTTGCCGCGCCGGAACATACGGTGTCCGCACCATCTGCTCGACCCACGGCTCATCGACCTTCGTGTTGCGGCAATCATCGCTCAGCAGCGGCACTGCCATGCAGGGAATTCCCGCCAGCAGAATCTTGTCGATCGCCTTTTCCAGCACGTTCAGACAGGCGACACCGATGACCGCGTCGACGTAGCCGCCGATGATGATCTTCATCACTACCGGCGAACCTTCGGCGACGAGCACGCGATAGCCCATTTCCTCGGCCGCGCCGCGGAAATCAGCGATGCTGCACGCGCCGCACTGCTTGCAATTCATCCCGAACTGGTCGTAATCCGCTGGACAGCCTTCAGCGTGCTTGAGGCAGTGCGGCAACAGAAACAGCCGTCGTTCTGGCGGGACGGACGCCACCGCATCGCGCCAGAACTCACTGCTGATCATCACCATTGTCCAGCCGAGATAGCCTTCGGGCTGCTCCAGCGACTGCAGCAAATTGCGAGCAATCTGCTCGAGTTCATCTTTGCTCAGCAGCTTGGAGCGGTCCAGCGAACTCGCCAGTTCAGCGCAGCGAGCGCGCAAATGTTCACGCAGTTCCAGCGTCGGAGGAACGAGTTTCAGGTGACTCGTAGCGCGTCGACGGCGTCGGGATGTCGAGTTGTCGGGCGAAGGGCCAGCATCCGAAGAGGTGTCGGCGGGGGGCGCGATCGACAAAGCGGACTCTCGGTTGGTGTGAATCGGGGTGGGTAGTCTCGGCGTCAGCTCTTGCTTCGCGAGGATGCCGTCAAGGCTCACTCCCGAGGGGCGCTCGCCGACAACAGATCCAGCGCGGCACCCAAGGCAGCCATCGGCAGTACCACCGGGTAAAGCCTCTCGTGGTACCAAAGTTTCGCAAAATAAAACCCGATCGGCCAGGGTTCGTGATGCTCTGCCGACTCGATGGCCTGAGCCAGGTAGTCGACGCCTCGAATTATAGCCTCCGTGCAACCGTCAACTCTAGGTGACGGACCGTTTTCAACCGCAGCGCCGTCCGCGGCACCGCCGTGCCGCAACTCGGCCCGCCGCACGGCGACGAGCGCTTCGACCGCGACCGCCGTTTCCTCCAAACTGCTGACGACCGATTCCTTGTCCGCAGTCGCGGAAACCGCATCACCGCGAGCCGACAGCCACTGCCGCCGCGACGTTCCGCCCCCCCAGCCGCCGTCGGGATTCTGCTGAGCCAGCAAAAAGTCGACTGCCCGAGCGGTTTGCGCGGCCATCGAACGCTCGCCCGCGACGGCAAGCAGCACCCGGCCCGTACCATAAATCGGGTTTTCTTCTTCGGGATGGTCCTGATTGCCAAACCACAGAGGCACCCAACGCCCATCGGGACACTGTTGGCGGCGGAGAAACGCTAGCGCCCGCTGGCGAGCTCGGGCGAGTCGTGGTGCGAGCTCGGCCAGTTGTTGGCTGATCGTGGCCTCGGCCCCCGCGAGCGTGGTTCCGGCGGCATCCATCGCCCGGATCAAATGCGCTGTCAGGTCGGTACTGCTGCGGTCAAAGGGCAATTTTCCCCAGCCGCGGCAGAACGTTGGCAATCCGCCATCACGGTTTTGCAGCCCCAGCAACCACCGCAGCCCGTCGAGCGTCGCCGTTTGCCACCTTGGAGCGAGCACCGGAGAATCGTTGAACTTGTGATACTGGGCGACCGCCAAAATCGCTGCCGGAGTGTCGTCTCCGTCCGGGACCGCTCCCGATAAATCGGACCAGCCCCAACCGCCCGGTTCAGCCCCAGTAAAGGGATGTCGCTGCTGGTGCTGACAGGACAAATGCCAAGCGATCAGCTCTGGCGTCGCCCAACTGCCGTCGTCCTGCGGATCTTGTGACAGTGCATGCACGGCGAGCGAGGTCACCCAAGTTGCCAAGTTCGTATCGATCGGCCAAGAACCGTCCTCGCGTACCGAAGCTACAAGGAAATCGACGCACCGCTGGGCTACCGGATGATCGCCGCGTCCGCTGGCCGCTAGGCTCATCAGCACGAATGCCGTCAGCGGTGTGGCTTCGAGGTATCCACCGCTATCGGGCTGCATCCGCTGCAGCACCCGCATCGTCGGTCCCACCGCCGCGGCTCGCACCGCATGGATCGGCCACAGTGGCCGCGGTCCCAGGAAATGGTGCACCTGGCCAATCGCGACCAGCGCTGGAATCGCATAACTAACCACCGGCATCTGCAGAAAGCGGTACATTGATCCGGGGAAAACCGCGGCTTCAAACGGCAGACGCGGCACATCGGCCCAAGGCACCAGCCCTGCGATCGCTAGGTTCGTCATGATCGGCACGACGAATGTCTTGTCGGTGCCGTAGCGTTTGCGGAGGCCCTGGAGTTCGCCGGTGCGAGTGATGTAGTCCCGCAGCGCGTCCAGATCGGCTGGCGTGCTGGATGACTCCGCAGAATCGGCATCGTCCGACGATTCCGGCGGCAGACTGGCCGCGAGGGTCCGCGCTGCCAGCACTAAATACGACGTGGCGATGTTGCTGTGACTGCGATCGGTGTCGCCGTACCCGCCGTCGGGATTCTGCTGGGTATCGAGATAAGCAAGGCCGCGGCGCATCAAAGCGCGCAACTCACGCGCTGAGCCGGCTCCCGATCGCACCACAGCCGAGAGCGCGCTGACAGCCGTGGCGGTGCTCAGCGCCGACGCCGCCAGTTCGCCGCACCAGTACCCACCGGGCTCGCGGAGCGCCCACAATTCCTGACGCAGACGATCGAGCGCCTGCCGAGCGGCGGCCAGCGTGCGACTGGGATCGGCGAGGGATGACGGCACGGCTAGGAATCCTCGCCAGCATGATTAGATGGATTCTGGCCTCCCCAGACCGCCGCGATCTGCTCCAGCCCTTCTGCAGTGCTGACCGACGGGCGGTAGCCGAGCACGGTCTTGGCGGCGGTAATATCGAAATAATGGTCCCGTGCGAGCTGGGCAGCGACAAACCGCGTCATCGGCGGCTCGCTGCGGATCCGAGCGAGGCGATAGACGGTTTCCAGCGTCGCTCCGATCCGCCAGGCTGTCGCCAAGCTGATTCGCCGCTGCGGTGGCTGCACTCCAGCGATCTGCAGCACTTGAAAAATCCAGTCCCAGCAGCGTACTGGTTGATCCTGCGTGATGAAAAACGCTCGCCCACCACCGGGTGGCGAGACTTGCTGCAGGTGATCCAGGGCGGCCAGGTGCGCCGCGGCGGCGTTTTCCACATGCACGGTGTCGATCACGTTTTCACCGCTGCCGACCACCGCCAAACGCCCCCGTCGTGCGCGATCGATCAGCCGCGGAAACAGGTGCGGGTCGTCAGCTCCCCAGATCAAATGCGGCCGCAGCGCTGCGGTGTGCAACACGCCTTCGCAGTGCGCCGCCAGCACCGCTTGCTCGGCCAGTGCCTTGGTATGCGAGTAATGACACAGGTGCTTCGTCGGATACGGTGCCGACTCATCGATTCCCGACTGATCACCGCCATCAAACGTGACGCTCGGGCTGCTGCAGTGCACCAGGATCGGCACCCCTGCGGCGCGGCAACCGTCGATGACATGCTGCGTCCCACGAGTGTTGATGTCGTAGTAATGCGACCACGGTCCCCAGACTCCGGCAACGGCTGCGCAGTGGATCACCGCGTCGACGCCGCGACAAGCGTTGCTGACACTGTCGGCGGCCGTGATATCGCCGCGAACCAGCTCCACACCGGCCTGTCGCAACTGAGGATAGTCGCCGCGAGCCAAACCGCGGACGCGGTCGCCGCGAGCGAGCAACTGCGTCACGATCCAGCGGCCGAGAAACCCACCGCAGCCGGTTACAAGCACATGCATCAGCGAGAACACACGAGAGAGTCAGCGAAGCGAATCGCTGCATCGTATCAGTGGTCGATCAACTCTGGCAGGTCGGCCACACGGATGACCATCAGCACTTGGTCGTCGTCGCCGTCGGCCGTGGTCCCCGTAAACATCTGCTGCCCGAGCCCGAATGCTGGATAGGTGCAGCCGGCGACAAGAATTCCGCCTCTTTCTAGCGGAACTTCCGCGGCCAGTTCTTCGAATGTCCAGGAGGCTCGGCGGTTGTCGATCCGCAGCGCGGCGTCACTGCCGACCCAGGTTTGCCGAGCTGCACCATGCTGAATTTCGGGACGCAGCGATAGCCGGATCGAATTGACGTCGGCGGCCGTGGCCCGCAGGGCGAACAGCGGTTGTGGTTGCGAAAGGGTTTGGCCGACGGTCTTGCCGCCGAGCGTCACCAACACGGCTTGCTCACCGGCGCTCGGTTGGCGAACGGGCAATTCATATCGTTTGCCGATACGGCAGGTGATCAGCCGCGCTTGATGCGACAAGTCGGATTCGACTTCGGCAATTTCCAGCACTTTTGAAGTCGGTCCCGGATTGCGGCGAATCCGGTTCAGCCGCTCGTTGAAATCGGCGGTGCGCTGGACCTTCCCCATCCTCAGCCCGTTGCGGCGAAGCAGCTGGCGAACTTCAGGGGCAACCACCGTTTCGTCGATCCACTGCCAAATGTCTTCCTGCGCTCGCGCAGCGGCGGAGGCGGCGGGAGCTGCGGCGACGTCAGCCGCGGGCTCGTCAGCGATAGCGTCGACCGGCTCCGATTCTTCGAGGGCGACGAGTGTGGCCAGATCAAAGGTCTCGATTTCGGGGGCGTCCCCGGCCTCAAGGTCACTGGCCGCTCCGTCGGATGCAAGTGTGTCGCCGACCGCTCCGCCGGATGCAAGTGTGTCGCCGACCGCTCCGCCGGTCGGAAGTACTTGCTGCTCGTTTCGATCGCGGAGCGATCGACCACCTTGGTCGCCGCCCGCTTCGCCGGTCAGAAGTGCTTGCTGTTCGTTTCGATCGCGGAGCGATCGACCACCTTGGTCGCCGACCGCTCCGCCGGTCGGAAATACTTGCTGTTCCGTGCGACCACGCTGGGCAACCGCCGCCGGCTTCGGCGGCTGGATCGAGACAAATGCCACTTCTAACACCGCTCCACCCGGATGCTTTCGCGGTGGTGGCAGCGCTCGGCTGAGCTGCTTGTCCTCCGACGTGTGCCAACTGGCACAGCCGCTGGTCACGACCAGCAGGAGCAAAGCGAAACGGTGGATGGTGCGGTGCAAGTTGGGCATGGCAACGTCGGCTCAGGCGATCAAGGAGTTCGGGTGCCGACGTCGCGTTTGGCGACTTCTACCGGAGGCAGCACGCCCATGTAGGCAAGCAGGTCACTGATCTCGCCGAGCGACAGCTCGTCGAGCAATCCTGCCGGCATGATGCTGCTGTTGTTGGGCAGAATCTGGTCGACATCCGCTTCGTTGATCCGCGTGATCTGATTGCGCGAATCGCGAACGGCGATCGAACCTTGGCCATCTTCGCTGACCAGGCCGACATAGACCTTGCCGTTGAGCGTCAACACCTTCTTGCTCATGTACTGATCGCTGATCACATGCGCCGGATACAGGATCGATTCGAGTACCTCACGACGCGTGAACCGACGGGCCAGCGATGTGAGTTCAGGACCGACCGAGTCGCCTTGTCCGCCGAACCGGTGACAGGCAGCACACTGGGCTTTGGCGTAGATCGATCGGCCACGCTCGGCGTCGCCTGCGCGTCCGCTGTCGGATTCGATGTACCGAACCAGTTCATCGAGATCCCACTTCGACTCTTCGCCGCTCGGCAATTCCGCGGTGGGCCGGTCGGGATAGGTCCGGGCATACCAATCTTGCCACAGCGTCATCGTGGGTGATTTCGATTCCGGCCGCTGCATTCCCGTCCAGTGCGAGAGCAGTTGTTCCACGGGCTCGATGCTGCGTCCCTCTTGTTCGGCGCGCAGACCAATCAGAATCAACTGTCGCAGCGCTCCGGGATCGTCGGTGGCAATGCGAACCGTCTTGAGCTGGCGGATGACTTCCATCGCCGCTTCGCCTTCAAGCACATTGAGGCTGCGAACGAGGTAGTCCCAGTTTTCTCCGTCTGGCGACTGGGCAAGCCCCATCGCGATCAGTTGGCGACGTTCGGGATCATTGCGCCACAACTGACGCAGGTATTCTTGCGACGGTTCATCGCCAGCCGATGAGAGCATCGCCACGATGCCGGTCCGCAGTCGCTTATAGATGTCTCCGCTCAGTTCGTCAGTGACGATCCGCCGGTCGAGTTGCCGGAGCGTCGCTGCGGTTTCGGGCGAAATAGGCCGTGGAAGACGGTAGATCCCCGCCAGTGCGGCATTGGGCCAGTGAATGCCTTGTTCGAGGATCGCGAGCGCATCTTCGGCAGTAAACGTCGTCGCAAAATCCCGGGTCACGGCCATCAGGTACAGCGCCAGCGATCCGCTGTCCGATTCACGCGCGGCATCCTCATAATATTTCAGCAACTCAAATCGCTGCGCGGCTGTCCACTCGTGCGAGAGGAACTGCATATACATTGCAACGAGCGTGCGATCGGCTCGCGGCGCGTCGCTGCTGAGGAACTTCAACGCTCGCTCGGCGACGCCATCGGCATCCAGGTAGGCGGCCAGACGGATCAATTCGTGATTCATCCGGGTGTCCCCTGCCGGAAATTCCTCGGCGACCTGATCACGCAGCGTGGTGATTTTGGCCGGATCGATTTTGCTGCGATGCAAGGCAACTTGGCAAACACGCAACGCGTCGACGAACTCGGCGTCGCTAAGGAAGCCGGTCATCAGTTCACTGCAGGTTGCCAGCGCTTCAACGGCCGCTTCCTCGCTGTGGTCTGCGTTGACCAGCGCTAAAGCGCCAAGGATGCGAGCACGTGGATGGTCACTGTTCAGCACAGCTTCTTTCCACTCGGCTGTCGGCATTCGCTCCAGTACCCGCCGCGCCACGAACGCCTGCGTGCGGTCGTGCTCGCCGAGCATCGCGATCAGCGGCGCGGGTGATTCGGGCCACTTGGCGCTGCG
>CALELC010000004.1 GCA_937904535.1 uncultured Planctomycetaceae bacterium | reverse complement strand
GTGTCAGCACCGGTCGAATCGCGGAAGTATTCAGCCATCGTCAGCGCCGACAGCGCGACGCGAAGACGCGAGCCTGGCGGTTCGTTCATCTGGCCGAACACCATACAGGTTTGCTCGATCACCTTGCGACCGGTCTCACCGATCTCGGTTTCTTGCATTTCGAGCCACAAGTCGGTGCCTTCACGGGTCCGTTCACCGACCCCGGCGAATACGGAGTAACCACCGTGGCTGCTGGCGATACGAGCGATCAACTCGGTTAAAATAACCGTCTTGCCCAGACCTGCACCGCCGAACAGACCGGCTTTCCCACCGCGGACAAACGGCGTCAGCAAGTCGACGACCTTGATCCCAGTCTCGAATACTTCGGTGTTGGTCGAGAGTTCGTTGACCGGCGGAGCTTGACGGTGAATCGGCCAGTAATCGTCGGCGACCACATCGCCCCGCTGGTCGATCGGCTGGCCGAGCACGTTGAACACGCGGCCGAGCGTCCCTTTGCCAACGGGCACCGAAACCGGTTTGCCGGTGTCGATCACTTCCATCCCGCGCATCATGCCGTCGGTGCTACCCAAGGCGATGGCACGCACGCGTCCGCCGCCGAGGTGCTGTTGGACTTCGCCGATCAAGTTGATGCTGACGCCCTTGTGCTCCGAGCGGATGTGCAAGGCGTTGTAAATCGGCGGCATGTGCCCCGTGGGAAACTCAACGTCGAACGTCGAGCCAATGACCTGCGTGACGCGACCGATGGTTTGCTCTGCTGCGATGGACATAGGAAATTCGTTGGGTGATGGACAAATGTGATTGCGACATGAAGATCGGAATTACTTGGCTAACGCTTCCACGCCGCCGATGATTTCCATGATTTCGCCGGTGATTTGCGACTGGCGGGCGCGGTTGTAGTTGCGTGACAGCAGCTTGATCATGTCGCCGGCGCTCTCGGTCGCACCTTTCATCGCGATCATCCGCGCCACCTGCTCGGAGACCGCGGCATCGAGGAAGCACTTGAACAGCTTCGCTTTGAAGCTGGTCGGCACGATCTCCTCCAGAATGCTTTCGGCCGACGGCAGAAACTCAAACTCGGTCTGGCTCTCCTCGGCCGCCGGCTCCTCATTGCTCTGCGACTGCAGCGAACCGAGTGGCAACAGCGTTTCGACGACAGCGATCTGGCGGCTGGTGCTGATGAACTTCGTGTAGACGACGTCCAGCCGGTCGATCTCGCCGAGGGCATACTGCCGCAAGTACTCCGAAGCGATCGCTTCGACTTCATTGTACGACGGCTGGTCCTCGAACTGCGTGAACTGCTTATCGGTTTGAACGCCGCGGTACTTCAGACCGTTGATCCCGCGCTTGCCGCTGGCGTCGACCACCACTTCGGGCACCGTCTGCTGCAGCAGGCTGAGCTGCGGCATCACGGTCCGCAGCACGGCCGCGTTGTAGCCGCCGCAGAGCCCGCGATTGCTCGCCAACAGCAGCAACCGGGCCCGCTTGGGCTGGTCGCGGGTTTCCAGCAGCGGGTGTTGCACATCGGTCCCCGCGGCGACCAACCGAGAAACGACCTTGGTGATCTGGTTGGTGTATGCGGTGACCGCAGCGGCGCGGTCCATCGCCTTCTTGTAACGAGCCGTCGCGATCAGCTCCATCGTCCGCGTGATCTTGCGGATGTTGCGAATCGACTTGCGTCGTTTATCAAGTGCTCGGGCGTTGGCCATGAGGCGGCAAATTCAGTGGAGGAAAAAACAGTTCGGGAGCGACAGGCAAGTTTCCTAGGCCTCTTGAGGCTTGTATCCCGCCTTGAAATCGTTGATCGCCGCGACGATCTGCTGCTCGATTTCTGCGGTCAAATCCTGCTTCTCGTTCAGCTCGTTGACCAGCGAGTGGTACTTGCTGTGGACGAACGCCAGGAAGTCTTGCTCCCAGCGCTGCACTTCCTTGACCGGCACATCGTCGAGGAATCCGCGGGTACCGGCAAACAAGCTCAACACCTGGTCGGTGACCTTCATCGGCCGGTACTGCGGCTGCTTCAGCAGTTCAACCATGCGGTAACCGCGGTCGAGCTGTTTCTGCGTCGCGGGGTCGAGGTCGGTACCGAGCTGAGCAAAGGCTTCGAGCGAGCGGAACGCGGCCAAGTCCAGACGCAGACCACCAGCGACCTTCTTCATCGCCTTGGTCTGAGCGGCACCACCGACGCGCGAGACCGAAATCCCCGCGTTCATCGCCGGACGCACACCGGCGAAGAACAGGTCGGGCTGGAGGTAGATCTGTCCGTCGGTGATCGAAATCACGTTCGTCGGAATATAGGCCGAAACTTCGCCTTCGAGCGTCTCGATCAGCGGCAAGCTGGTGATCGACCCACCGCCGAGCGCGTCGGACAGCTTGGCCGAACGCTCCAGCAACCGGCTGTGGATGTAGAACACGTCACCCGGATACGCTTCACGGCCCGGCGGACGTCGCATCAGTAGCGACATCTGGCGGTAAGCGGTGGCTTGCTTGGACAAGTCATCATACACGACCAGGGCGTGTCCGCCGTTGAACATGAAGTGTTCGGCCATCGCCGTTCCCGCGTAGGGAGCGACGTATTGCAGCGGTGCTGGGGCGCTGGCACCGGCGGCGATCACCGTGGTGTATTCCATCGCCCCTTCGCGTTGCAGCACTTCGACGACCGCAGCCACTGCCGAGTCCTTTTGGCCGATCGCGATGTAGAAGCATTTGACGCCGGTCCCCTTTTGATTGAGGATCGCGTCGATGGCGATTGCGGTCTTGCCGGTCTTGCGGTCGCCGATGATCAGTTCGCGTTGACCGCGGCCGATCGGCGTCATCGCGTCAACCGCCTTGATACCGGTCTGCAGCGGCTCGGTGACCGGTTTTCGCTCGGCCACGCCGGTGGCGATGATTTCCACCGGGCGAGTGGTGGTCGTCTGCACCGGACCCTTGCCGTCCAGCGGATTGCCCAGCGGGTCGAGCACGCGGCCGATAACCGCATCGCCAGCGGGAACGCTCAACAGCGTGCCGAGCGACTTGACTTCGTCGCCTTCTTGGATCGTCAGGTAGTCGCCGAGGATGATGACCCCGACGCTCGTTTCTTCGAGGTTGAACGCCAGGCCGATGGCGCCGTTGGCGAACTCCACCATCTCGCCGGCCATGACGCCAGCGAGCCCGTAGACGCGAGCGATCCCGTCACCGACTTCAAGCACGGTGCCGACTTCGCTGACATCGACTTTGCTGTCAAAATGTTCGATTTCCGCTTGCAAGACGGAAGCGATTTCATCACTGCTAAACTTCACGGTTATGTCTCAGACGCGGGTTTGATTGCTGTGGGGTTGTTCGGAAGGCGGCTGGGCGGTCGCGGGTTCAGGTGTGTCTGCTAGGCTGCTGAGGCACTGCACTGCTGGTCCGTGACCCTTGATCCATTAGGCTTGGTTGCCGGCAAAGGTTTCAAATCGTTGCAACAGTTCGCGTGAAAAACCGTTGCGGACACTCTTGGACAACTTGTTGATCCGGTTGGAAACGCTGCCGTCAAAGACGGTGTCGCCGACGCGGATCACCATGCCGCCGACCAGTCGCGGGTCGACGATTTCGATCAGTCGCACCTGCTTGTTCGTGGCCGCCGTAATGCGATCGAGTACCGCTTGTCGCAGCGAATCGTCCAGCGGTACCGCAGTGCGGACTTCGGCGACTGTGCGGCGGAGCATTTCGTCTCGGAGGGCATCGGCGGCCGTTCTCACCGCCGCCACGTAACCGAGTCGACCTCGCCGCCCCATCACCTTGAGGAACTGGATCAGCAGCGGGTGATACTGCTCGCCAAACAGGCGATCGATCACCCGATTCTTGTCTTCTTCATCGATCCGCGGTGAGGCCAAAGCCGCGGCGAGCTGCGGGCTGTTGGCCAGATATTGATCGACGAACTCGCCGAGTTGCCGCAGCACTTCGTCGGCAACCCCCGCCGCGTCGGCGGAGCCGACCAGAGCCTGGGCGTAAATCTTGCCGAGCTGTTCGGCTCCGGTGTCGAGGACCGTCTCGTGGGCAATGCCTGGAGTCATTTCATTACGCTGGGGTCGGTCTGTGTACAATGCGCCCCGCCAGGGGCGCCTGAGTGAGGGTCGTGCGGGAACAGGGCTCGTGCTCGGCTGGACGAGGGCACCGGAGAGCCGGTGCTCGGCAACACGAGCTCAAACACGGTTCCCGCTCACAGGTCAGTTGTTGCTGGGCAAACGGTCGAGCGACTGGCGAATCAGTTCCGCATGATCGTCCGGGCGGAGTTCCCGACCGACGATCTTGCGGGCGACCGCCAAGGCCATATCCGAAGTTTGACCGGCCAGTTCAGCGATCGCCACCTTCTTGGCCTGCTCGATGTCGGCCAGCGCCCGTTGGCGTTGGACCTCGGCTTCGGCCTTCGCGTCGGCAATCATCCGCTGGCGCTCGGCCTCGGACGCCTTTTGCGCCTCGGCGAGCATCTTCTGCACTTGGCTGGATGCTTCGCTGATCTGCGCCTCGTAGCTGGCCAGCAACGACTTCGCTTCGAGATTCGCCTGATGAGCGCTTTCCAGGTCGCCACGGATCTTGGTTTCGCGCGCTTCCAACCCGCCTAAAATGACGGGCCAGACGAACTTGCCAAGGACCAGCAGCACACCCAGGAAAATCGCGATGTTGACGACTGCCGAACCGACGTCAACGCTCAGCAGCGGAGGCGTCGGCGTGTCGGCATGCGCATCGTGCGTGTCAACCACTGCACTGCCATGGCCATGCTGGGCGAAACCGGAGGGCGACAGCGCGAGCGAGCCGCTGATCAACAGCACCGCCATTGCCACGCTGGCCACGTGGGGCCATTTCATAAACATCATCGTGAAAACATCCTTCGCCACGCAGGACAAAGTGGAGTACGGCTAACTAGCTGATCAAGATCAGCAGCAACGCGATGACCGTCACACCTTCGATCAGAGCCGCGGCGATCAGCATCTGAGTGCTGATCGTGCCGCTGGCTTCGGGCTGACGAGCGATCGCATCAACGGCCGAGCTGCCGATGCGGCCGATACCCAATGCGGCACCGATGATCACCAAACCCATGCCAATGCCAGCGCCGATTTTGGCGAGGTCCAAGGCGGGAGTAACGGTGGTGACGGCGGTATCGGCGGCAACTTGAGCCAATAACAAGGCAAACTCGAACATTTTCGCTTCGCTCCTGGGAACTTACTAACTAAGGGAGGGGTAAAAACGGGTAACGTTACTGGGTCGTTAGATCGTTTGGGAATGATTCCGGCGGCACTGGGAGATCGAAGGGTGCTGATCTCTCGAGCGCCGAGATCATCTCATCGTCGGTTCACTCTCGTGATCGTCTATCAATGCTTGGCTGCCGGGCTCAGGCGACTGGGCTTCAGCAGTTTGTCGATGTCCATCTGCCCTTCATCGCTGAAGGGATTTTCATCGTGGCCATCATGCTCCCCATGCTCGTCACCGTGATGATGGCTCACGGTCGAAATGAACAGCACGGTCAAGAAGGTGAAGATAAACGCCTGCAAGAAGGCGATGAACAATTCGAGGAAAGTCAGAGCCATACCGCCGAGAATCACCATGATCCCGACACCATAACCCAAACCGTGAGAGACTTTGGCGGCCGAGAAAATCAACAACACGAAGGCGGCGATGACCAAGTGCCCTGCCATCATCGTTCCAAACAAACGCATGGCAAGCACGATGCACTTAATAATCAAGCCCATCCACTCCAGGAAGTAGAGCGGGATGCCGATCAACAGCATCTTCGGGTCGTCCCAGCCAATGGGATTAAAGTGTGCAAAGAACGCTTTGGCTCCGGTCTCACGAATCCCGATCAGGATGATCGCTAGGAAGCTAGACAGCGCCAAAATCACGTTCAGCGACAGGTTGCCGGTCGCGGTGCCACCCCAGTGCGACAGATCATGATTGCCGGTCAGCGCCTGCAGGATGTAACCGATCGGGATCAACCCGAGCACGTTGGCGAACAGCACAAAGAAGAAGATTGACCAGATGTAAGGAATGTACTTATCGGTCAAGCCGTGCAGGTTCGGCCGCGCCACTTCATCGCGTAAGAACGTGCAGATCGTTTCAAACAATTGAGCGAGACGGCCCTTGGTGCGATAGGCATCAAGCCCTTCGCCTCGCACGCGAACACGGCCGGCTACATAACTGAAAACGAGCAGGACAACGACAGCCGTGAAGGCGGTCATCGCCAAATGATTGGTGATGTAGAAGTTGTACTGGCCGTTATAAATTCCCAGCGCCGGGATGTTGGTCGTTTCAGAGCCGACCGACAGGCTAAATAAAGGCGAGTGGTGCAGCGCATGTGGCAACACATGGCTGACCGCTTGATCGGTCAGGCTCGCGCCCGCGTCGGCGGCGGCTAGCAGGGGTTTAAAGTGCAGCAACATTCGTTCGCTCTGAACCTATCGAATTATTACCAAGAGCCTGGCGAGCCCTCAGAGTTTCCATCCGCCCCCGCTGACGCACCAAGGGCACCATGTCGGTCGCAGTGAGGGTTATATACCAAAATAGAACATTGAAAACCGCCTCGGGCCGCTCCAGCGGCGATACCAATAACAATCCACCTAAAATCAAAAAGGTTCCTGCGAGGCGGATCGCCATGGAGATCAGCAGCGCTGTGATAGCGCCCAGTGGCCCGGCGGCTTGGTCGGCCGGACGTGCGACGGGCAGATGGGCCGCGACAGTGACGCCGAAAAATGCGGCCCCAGC
>CALELC010000003.1 GCA_937904535.1 uncultured Planctomycetaceae bacterium | reverse complement strand
GCCACCGACGATTCCCTTATGGCAGGGCGCAATCGGGATCGCGTTTGGGGTGGTGGTTGGCAAGGAAGTGTTTGGTGGCACGGGGCGCAACTTCCTCAATCCAGCACTTACGGCCCGGGCGTTTCTGTACTTCGGACACGCTGGTCAGATCTCGGGTGACCGAGTGTGGACGGCAGTCGATGGCTTCAGCGGTCCTACTCCACTGGGACACATGTCGGTAGCCCAGGGCAGTGCGGTCGAGTCCCTGGCAGCGGTTCCGCGACCCTGGGGCGAAGAGGCGATCTCATTGGCAGACGCCTTCCTCGGCACGATCCCCGGCAGCATCGGTGAGACCAGCACACTGCTGTGCCTCGTTGGAGCTGCGATTTTGATCGCTACCGGTATCGGTTCTTGGCGAATCATGTCAGGTGTGACGCTCGGAGTAGTTGCGACCTCATTGCTAATGAACGGCGTCACCTCCGGCGCTAACCCGATGCTCGGTGTCCCCTTCTACTGGCATCTGTGCCTGGGAGGTTTGGCGTTTGGGATTGTGTGGATGGCTACCGACCCGGTGAGCGCATCGATGACCAACACCGGCAAGTGGATCTATGGTTTCTTGATCGGTTTCATGACGATCTTGATCCGGGGAGTTAACCCGGCGTTTCCCGAAGGAATTATGTTGGCGATTTTGCTTGGCAACGTGTTCGCCCCGTTGATTGATTATTACGTGGTCGAGGCAAATGTTCGACGGAGGGTGGCTCGCTATGGCAACGCGTAACCGTGACTCGTTATCAAACACCCTCGTGGTGTCAATTGTGCTCTGCGTGGTTTGTTCCTTGGCGGTAAGTGCCGCGGCCGTCGCGCTGCGACCCTACCAGGAAGCCAATGAAGTGGTCGACCGCCAACGCAATATTTTGGACGCGTCGGGACTGGCTCAGGGTGAGTTTGGTCTGCCTGCTAGCGAATTGACGGTTGCCCAGATCAACGAGCTGTATGAGCGCGTTGAGGAGCGACTGGTCGACCTGCAAACCGGGCAGTATGTGACCGATATGGACGTGGCCACCTATAACCCTCAGGCCGCTGCCAAGGACGCTGAATTAAGCGTACCCACCAACGATCCTCAGTACACGATTGGACGCAACCGGCGCGAGCGAATCGCGCGGGTCTTCCTGGTGATGAACCCAAAGACGGGCGGTATTAGCCAGGTTGTATTGCCAGTCTATGGCCGGGGTTTGTGGTCGACGCTCTATGGATACTTGGCGATCCGCCGAGACCTTGAGACTGTGCAGGGTTTGACTTTCTATGAGCACGGCGAAACGCCGGGGCTCGGCGGCGAAGTCGATAACCCGCGGTGGAAGGCGCAGTGGACCGGAGTCAAGTTGTACGACGATCAGGGACAGCAGGCGCTTGGTGTGGCTCGCGGGCCAGCGCCGGCCGATAGTCAGTACTTGGTCGATGGACTCTCGGGAGCCACGATCACCTCCAACGGGGTCACCCACTTAGTTCGTTACTGGGTCGGCCCAGACGGCTATCAGACTTATTTGCAACAACTCAAAGCCGAACTGCAGGCATCGCAAGGAGAGTCCAATGGCAAACCGTAGCGTCGGACAGGTCCTGTTCGGGCCGATTATCGATAACAACCCGATTGCTCTGCAGATTCTAGGGATTTGCAGCGCGCTGGCGGTGACGACCAGCCTGAACGTCTCGCTGGTTATGTGTGTCGCGGTGACGATGGTGACGGCGTTTAGCAACGCTGCCGTCTCTGCGATCCGCGACTATATCCCCAGCAGCATCCGCATCATTGTGCAAATGGTGGTGATCGCGTCCCTGGTGATCGTGGTCGACCAGATTCTGCAAGCGTTCTTTTACGACATCAGCAAACAGCTGTCAGTGTTTGTGGGCTTGATCATCACCAACTGTATCGTGATGGGTCGGGCTGAAGGGTTTGCGATGAAGAACGGCATCGGTATCAGTTTTCTCGACGGCATTGGAAATGGGATTGGCTATTCGGCGGTGTTGATCGTCGTCGCCTTTTTCCGCGAGCTGTTCGGTGCCGGCAGCCTGTTTGGTGTGACCATTTTTGAATTGGATCGCAATGGCGGTTGGTACAACCCCAACGGTCTGATGCTGCTGCCGCCGAGTGCGTTTTTCATTATCGGGTTTTTGATCTGGGGTCTTCGCTCGCTGAAGCCCGAACAAATCGAGGAGACATAGGCATCATGGTGTTCCACGGAGCTGATCACTATATCAGTATTTTTCTTAGGGCGATTTTCGTTGAGAACCTCGCCTTAGCGTTCTTCCTCGGGATGTGCACGTTCTTGGCGATTAGTAAGAACGTCAAGACAGCGATGGGATTGGGCATTGCCGTGGTGGTGGTGCAAACCGTTACCATCCCGCTGAACAATCTGCTTTACAACTTTGTGCTTAAGCAAGGTTCGCTCAGTTGGCTGGGCAGTGGGTACGCCGACGTCGACTTGACCTTCTTGAGCTTTATCACCTTTATCGGTGTGATTGCGGCGGTGGTGCAGGTTCTGGAAATGACGCTCGACCGCTTCTTTCCTCCGCTCTACATCGCGCTGGGGATTTTCCTCCCGCTGATCACCGTGAATTGCGCGATCATGGGTGGTTCGTTGTTCATGGAGCAACGCGAATATGATTTTCTAGAATCGTGCACCTATGGGATCGGTAGCGGATTTGGCTGGGCACTGGCGATCGTGGCTTTGGCTGGGATTCGCGAGAAGATGAAGTACAGTGACGTTCCCCCACCACTCCGCGGGCTGGGCATCACTTTCATTACAGTGGGTTTGATGGCGATTGCGTTCATGTCGTTTGGCGGTATTTGATACCAGTCCAGCAGGCAAACGTTCGCGGATTGAGAGATTGGCGTTCAGTAATTCTTAAGCGGTATTCGAATCGATGACGATCATCCTTGGCGTCGTAGTGTTCACCCTGCTGGTGATCCTCCTGGTCGCCTTTATTCTCGTAGCGAAACAGCAACTGGTGGCGAGCGGGCCGGTCAAGATTCTGGTGAATGACCAGAAAGAGATCGAGGTTCCAGCGGGCGGTAAATTGCTGACCGCGCTCGCCGACGCTGGGATCTTCGTGTCCAGTGCCTGTGGCGGCGGTGGAACCTGTGCGCAGTGCCGCGTGAAGGTCCGCGAAGGCGGCGGACAAATCCTGTCGATCGAACAGGAACACATCAACAAACGCGAAGCCGCGGAGGGTGAGCGTCTCAGTTGTCAGGTCGCTGTGAAGCAGGACATGAAGATTGAGGTGCCCGCGGAAGCCTTTGAGACGAAGAAGTGGAACTGCACGGTTCGCAGCAACGACAACGTTGCCACCTTCATCAAGGAGTTCGTGCTGGAGTTGCCACCGGGCGAAGAAGTGAACTTCAAAGCGGGGGGATACATTCAGATCGAGTGCCCGCCGCACACGGTCGCCTACAAAGACTTCGATATCGCTGAGAAGTATCATCCCGATTGGGATAAGTACAACATCTGGCGCTACGTCTCGACGGTCAATGAACCGGTGGTCCGCGCCTACTCGATGGCGAACTATCCCGGCGAGAAGGGCATCATCATGCTCAATGTCCGCGTTGCGACGCCACCGCCGCGGGCTCCGGAAGGCACACCGCCGGGTAAGATGAGCAGTTACATCTTTAGCCTGAAGCCTGGCGATAAGGCGACCATTAGCGGACCTTACGGTGAGTTCTTTATTAAAGATACGAAGGCCGAGATGGTGTACATCGGTGGTGGCGCCGGGATGGCACCGCTGCGGAGCCATATCTTTGAACTGTTCAAGCGAGGCAAGACCGACCGCAAGGTGAGCTACTGGTATGGTGGCCGGAGTTTGCGGGAACTGTTCTATGTCGATCACTTCCGCGAGATTGAGAAGGAGTTCCCGAACTTCCAGTTTAATATCGCGCTGAGTGAACCGGCTCCCGAGGACAACTGGACCGGGTATGTCGGGTTTATTCACCAGGTGCTCTACGAGAACTACCTCAAGAACCATCCGGCTCCTGAGGATATCGAGTACTACATCTGTGGGCCGCCCATGATGAACGCGGCGGTGTTCAAGATGTTGGATGACCTGGGGGTCGAGCCCGAGAACATCGCCTACGACGATTTCGGCGGTTAAGCTCACCTTTGAGCGGCTGAACGGGGCTGCGAGCACCCCTCGATTTGCATTCTCGGCGGCGGCGTGTAAGTTACACGTCGCCGCCTTGCGTTGCATTTCTACCCTGCCCCTCCTGCACAGGTCCGCCGGCCCGATGCTCGCTCTCTCCTCGGTGCTCACACCTTCTGTCGTGATCCGCTTTTCGGTCGTGTCGGTGACCGTGATCAGTCTGTCAGCGCTGCCGTGTGCGTTAGCTGAGGAGGTATTTATCCCGCGAAAGCAAACCCAACCGCCTGGACCGCCGCTGTCGCCGCAGCAGGCACTGGAAAAGATGGTGGTGCCGGAGGGGTTTCATGTTGAATTGGTTGCGGCTGAACCGGACCTAGTCAACCCAGTGGCGATGGCGTTTGATGATCGTGGGCGTCTTTTTGTCACGGAGAGCTTCGAGTATCCACGGCGAGAAGCGGGGCCAGGGCGCGACCGCATTAAGATCTTAGAGGACACCGATGGCGATGGTCGTTTCGAATCGGTCAAGATCTTTGCCGAGGGGCTGAATATCCCTTCAGGGATCGCTATAGGTTATGGCGGTGTGTGGGTGGCGAATGCGCCTGATATCGTGTTTTTGCAGGACACGGACGGAGACGATCGCGCCGACTCGCAGACGGTAGTGGTGACCGGTTTCGGGCGAGACGATACCCACGAGTTGCCCAACGCATTGACCTGGGGGCCCGACGGTTTTCTCTATGGGCTCAACGGTGTCTTTAATCGCAGCATCGTCAAGCAGGGCAACCGGAGCTATGACTTCACCTGCGCGATGTTTCGCATCGATCCGGTGAGCCATCGCTTCGATCTCTTTTGCGAGGGTACGAGTAATCCTTGGGGGATTGCGTTTAATCACGAAGGTGATGCGTTCGTCAGCGCCTGCGTGATCGATCACCTGTGGCATCTAGCGGAAACGGGATACTATCACCGTCAGGGCGGTCCCTACCCACCGCACACCTGGAAGATCGACTCCATCGTCGAGCACCGGCACCAGATGGCTGCTTATTGCGGCATCGAGTTCTTTGATTCCCCGGCATATCCGCCTGAGTACCGCAATAAGCTGTACATGGGGAACATCCATGGCGGGTGCATCAACGTGGATTCCGTAGCGCCGAACGGCTCCACGTATCGAGGCCAAGGTCATCCCGATTTCCTGACTGCCAACGACGCGTGGTTCATGCCGGTTGCGCAGAAGGTCGGACCGGACGGCTGTTTGTATGTGCTCGACTGGTACGACCGATATCACTGCTATCAGGACGCCAACGCGGATCCCCAAGGGGTCGATCGCGGTCATGGGCGTCTTTACCGGATCGTCTATGGGCAGCGGCCAGAGATCGCTCACCGCAACCTCGCCGAACTCAATGATTCACAACTGTTGGATCTGCTCCAGGACGAGAACATCTTCTATCGTCAACGGGCCGCGGTGCTGCTTGCCGAGCGTCTGCGGGCCGAACGCGGCGAGATCAATCGGCAGACCAGCCGTATGCTGCTGGAGCGGTTGAGTCGAGTGAGTGGTGCTGGAGCGGGGCCGTCACTGGCGCTGCTGACGACAGCGCTGACCGCGCCGCAGCTGAGCCATCAGGAATTGCTACAGCAGCTTTCAGCAGCTGAACCGCTGACGGTTGCTTGGGCGGTGCGTGTGAGCGGGAATCGGTTGGCTCGCGGTGCTGGTGAGGCGACGGACGAACTGGTTCAACAACTGACGCGATTGGTGTCCCACCCGGCTGCGCCGGTGCGACTGCAGGTGGCAATCGCGGCGGGCAAGATCGCGTCAGGGACTCAGCGGTCTACTACCACCGAGATCCTGCTGAAGGTGTTGAACCACAGTGAGGACGATGGCTTGTTGCCCCGGATCGTGTGGCAGAACTTGCAACCACATGTCGTGGAGGACCAGGCGTACCTCGTTAAAAGTCTGGCCCAGAGCCGCAGTGGCCTGCTGCCCGAACTGGCGCCGCGGATCGCGACACGCCTGCTGGCCGAAGTCAAGTCGGATTTGTCCGGTGCCAGTGACCAGGATACGCTGCGGTCGGTGCTGAGCATTGCTGATTCGCTCGCCGCTGATCGTCCGGCCGCTTCCAATCAGGTCTACAGCGCCGTACTCGCACGACTGCGTACGGGCGAGATTCGCCGAGCGGCTGCAGCAGCGGTGCTCCGCCGCTGGGCAGATGACACCGAAGGAGAAGGACTCGCGCGGTGGCAGCTGCGAGCGTTTGCCGATGAACCGGCGGCGCAGCGGCGATTGGCCGCCGGTTTGCTCGACCCGAAATTGCCGGTGACGCAGCGACAGGAACTGCTTGCCACGGTCGCAATTACGCAGCCAGCGGTAATCGGTGCCGCCGTCGAGCAGTGGCTGGATGAATTGGCGGCGGGACAGGAAGTTGATGCTGCCTGGCGGGACGCGTTGCTCGGTGCGGTGGTGCAGCGAGCGGAACCCGACGTGCAGCGTCGCGTGCTGCAACGGCTGTCCAGTGTTCCGATCGGAGTTCAGGCGATGGTGGCATCGCTGATGGTGCAGCGCGAACCGACGGCACTGTTGCTGTTCGACGCAATCGCCGATGGACAGATTGCCAGGGATGTGATCGGACCCAATCAAATTCGCCAATTGGCAACGAGCAAATCGCCGAAGTTGAGCGCCGGAGCGAAGCGGATCTGGGGGACGGTGCGGGCGGAAGAATCACCCGATCGTCAGGCGGTCGTTCGTCAGGCATCGGAGTATCTGCTGCAGGAAGCGCGTGGCGACGCGCAGCGTGGGCTCGCGGTGTACGACCGAATCTGTGGCCAGTGCCATGTGATGCATGGTCGCGGCTATGAAGTCGGCCCGGAGATCACCCGCAATGGACGCGGCAGCTTCGAACAGCTCATCATCAGCGTTTTCGACCCGAGCTTAGTAATCGGTGACGCTTACAAGAGCGTGACCGTGCTTACCGGCGACGGCCGCGTGATCAGCGGGCTGGTGAGCGAGCGTTCGGAGCAACGGATTGTGCTCAAGGTCCAAGGCGGCAAGCTCGAGGTGATCCCAATGGATGACGTCGAGGAGATCCAGGACAACGAACACTCGCTGATGCCTGAAGGGCTGGAAGAACAGATGACTCGCGAGGAGATGGCCGATCTGTTCGCGTTGCTGTCGCTCGAGCAGCCACCGGGAGCCACCGTACAGTCGGTAATCGCTGGCACGCCTGAAAAGTTGCACCAGCAGCCAGCAACCACTGGGCAACCGTAAATCGGCGGCAGCCTCGTACGCTGGGCCGAATGGATAGTGCGCGGCGAGCCTGCAGGCAGATGCCGCGGTACTGGCGAGCGTAGCGGAGCGGTTACTCTTTTTTCGCCACACGCGGTGTCGGTGCCGGACCGATGGCCAGTCCGATCCAGCCGTCACGCAGTTCCAATTGCGTGATCGCCAGACCTTCCATTGCCGGGTGTTCGGCCAGCCGCGTCGGAGTCAGTTGCAGCGGACGCCGGGTCGAGAACACTTTGTTGAAAATCGCTCGCACCGGCAGACGATCGCGCATCGACATCCCAGGTCCGCTGATCCGCAGGTGACCATCGCGGACCAGCCGTGCTTGGAGCCCGTCGACTTCGCAGCGGTAAGCGGCGCGAACGATGAACCGCCGCAAGTCAATGCCGCCTTCGCGCGACAGTCGCATCACGCGGAGGGTGATCCACAGCACGTCGTCTTCGATTTCGATCGTCACCGGCCGAGTTGATGCGAACTGAATGACCGTATCGGCCGCCAGGTCCTGGTCATCTTCGTCACTGGGCAACCCGAGTTGCTCCAGCGCAAACAGATCCTTCAGATCCGTTGTGATTTCTTCGATCGTCTTGGCCTGACCAGCTGGCAAAACGGTTTCCAGCGTGTTGTTAAGTGCTGATTGATGCACTTGCAGGCTCAGCAGACTGTCGTACGGTGCCCGTGGCCGGGGTGTGAACGCAGCAAGTTGCCAGTCACCGCCGATGCGGTAGCGAGCCGAAAGTCGATCGTTGGTCGTCTGCATATCGACCACCATCGGACTGAGCCCCAGCGAACCCAGCGGGCCCAACAAGTGGCGAGTGAATTTTTCAGAGGCTTCGCCGAGTTGAGTGCGAACCCGTTCGTCGATTTCGGAGCTGACCTCGGAGCGGATTTGACCTTGCTGAATCTGCTTGGCCTGCGGTGCTAACGACTGGTAGCGGTTCAGCGCGATCTCGCGAACCAGCGAACCGATCAGAGGCACCGAATCGTAGTCGGTCTCGACCCCGCGTAGCTGCGTGCTGGATTCGACGGCCACAGCCGTACCTCCGGCAGTTGCCGACAACCGACCGATTTCCAGCGGCGTCGTCGACAGGAACTCAGCGCGCGAACCGGTGTGAATCGAAACCGGGCCGCTGCGGCTCGCTGTAGCCGCGCGGACTTGACCAAGCGTTTCCAACTGCAGTTGCCAGGACGATGGGCTCGGAATCAGCCGCACAGCTACCCGGCTATCGACATGACTTTGGCCGCGGACATCGGCGCCGAGCATCCGCTGGCGAATCGGATCGACCCGCGCATCGACTTCGGGGATCAGCCGGTTGATCAGGGTGTCGGTTACCGCCAAGCGAATGTTGGCGTTGCGGTAGTAGGTATCGATCGCGTCAGCCAATTCGACGGCTTCGGGCGATGATGCAAATCGAAGTGACTGCACAGCCCGCGCGACATCGATGGCACCGAGATCGATTGCATCGGATTCCTGACGCTCGAGTTGTCCGAGCAGCGCTGTGTAGTCCACCGGAGCGACGGCCCAGCGGCGCACAACGAACTGCAACGCGGCGACCGAATCGCGGTCGATCCACGATTTTTGCGTCGGCGTCAAACCGTACCAGATCAGCCGTGAGAGAAGCCGCTGCGCCGCAAGCCGGCGTTCCCATTCGTCGTCGCTACCATTGGCTTTCCCGAGTTCTTCGAGCAGCAGATACCGCTGCCAGCCTTCAGGATCCTCGCTTGCCGACGCATCGCGGCCCACAGCCGCCAACAGTTGCTCGACTTGTTCGCGGCTTGCCCAGTTGCCCTCATCATCGCCGACCCAAGAACTGGCGGCTGTGGTCGCACGGTGAGCAGCACTCCACACAACGACGCGGCGCTGCACCGCATGAGCAGCCGAGAGGCAAGCGACCTGGGCGGCACGATCCTCGATCTGCTCGGCGGCTAGACAACCGCTTTCGGCCAGTTCCTGCAGTCGCGCCAGAATGTCGGCGGACTCAGGCGAGGCGATCGATGGCAACGCTCGCAGCAGTTCCAACTCTGCGGCGACGTTGCGCTGCCACGCTTCAAAATCAAACACTGCCGGTGCTGCCGGGGCTCGCTTCACCAACAAGGTTGCACTGTGAGGAGTGCTGGCGACGACCGAGATTTGCCGGAGCGCTGCGGCGAGCTGGGGAGCCTCTGGC
>CALELC010000002.1 GCA_937904535.1 uncultured Planctomycetaceae bacterium | reverse complement strand
ACACCTTTCTAGGCTAGGCTTCTCCCATCGCAGGAAGCCGTCCTCGCGTGTTTGCTTGCACTGCGGAAGCCTCAACATCGGAACTGATTTGTAGGTTTCGTAATCGGCAGTGTAAATCTTACGCAGCGGCGATTGCCGTCCCGCTGGGGGAGTGAAGATTTTCTTCAAATCAATAAGCTGCTGTCTTGTAAGTGGTTGCGCACTTGACAGCTGCCCCCGCCAGATCATGAGCGCTCGTTGGTCCAGTCGTTGCTTACTCTCTGCTCTCAATCGAGACCAGCAACCCTTCGCCAGGTCGGCGTCGATCTCACTGGTTACAAACCAACTAAACAATTTCATGAGGAAATTGATGATGTCAAAGAATGACCCTTTTCAGCTCAATTTTGAAACGGTTGTAGCTGCCTCGCCCATGCTCGGCCACAAGTTGGAAAACCGTTCTAGCATTCGGCAACAGCAGGATTTGAATCTGCTGGAAAAGTTACAAGAAGCAAGCACGTTGCCGCTGCGAAGTGCTGGTCAACAAGACGCCTTTGTGGTTGCCCCGCTGGACGTGCTGGTATCGCAAGAAGACGGCAAAGTTCAATTCCATATCATTGAGCTCAACGGCACGGGCATCGGCGGCGTTTCAAATATGCCCGCCCAGGTCGTTGCATCGGTCGCCGCGAGCCTTCAGCGGGCGGCACGTGCGTGCTGGCAACCGGATTCGGTGCTGCTGCTGCCGGTCTCCGGCAAAGAATGCAATCAAGCTCCGCGGCTGAACAAGCTGATGCACGAAAAGCTGATTTTCGCAGAGGCCATGCAAGCTGGTTTGGCTGCCGCTGGAAATGGGCAAGCTGACATTGTCACCTTGCAAGGTTTGCAGTCGGGGGCCCAGTCGTACCGCTCTGGGGCCTCCACGGTCGTGATTGGATATATCAAGGACTTTCTGGATGCCTGCGAGCTGGGCGATGATGGTTGCGTGTACCTTTATGGCCGACTCGTCACCGGAGCGGTCAATGATCGCTTCTGCTTGAACCTGATCAGCAAATTCAAAGGCGAGATCGATCTTGACCGCTTCACGCCGATCAACGGAACTTACATTGCCGGGGGCGATAAGGGCGCAGCCTATTCTCTGTTGGATGAACATCTGGTGCATCAAGGCAGTGAATCGTTCCCGGCTCGCGTCAATCACGCTCATGCTCATAGCCGTGAACAACTTGTCGCCACCGTCCTCCGCTGGCTGCGACTAGGGCGCCGCCCGGTAATCAAGCCGCACGGCACCGGTATTGGTCACGGGATCGAGTTCTTTCTCGATCGAAACGAATCGGCGGCCTCTGTCGCAAGGCGCGTCGATGAATCCATCGCAACAACGGAAGAATACTATGCCGCAGTTGGAGGTGCTTTCCCCTATACCGTTTGTGATTTCATTGACTCGGCAGTCATCGAAGAGGCAGGGCACCGCCTGGATGGTCACAAGTACGAACTGCGAGTGGTTGTCTATCGCGACGGACTGTCACTCAAGGCATGCCCCACCATCGCTAAAGTCTCAAGTCAACGTTTTGATGCAGCCAACGCTGGCCGTGAAAATCTGATCAATAATATTACGAATTCGTCGGTTACGAAGAACACAGACGGCACCGAGTACATGCTTCCGCTGTGCTGTGAACAAACCTTATCGCTCCTTGGGATCTCCGTCCAAGAGATGGAGGAACTGTGTCGCGTCGCCACCCAGTATGTGCGGCACGCGATCGATGAGATTCCCAATATGGCAGCCCGAATGGACGAGTCCCTGCCGGCAGACTGGTCTGAGTTGCCTGAGTCGGTGGCGCGGCGGATGTTGCCGACGATGGCAGCATGAGCGGGCTAACGTTGCGAGCCGGCAGTGGCATCATCCACGGGCTGAGTCGTGCCTTGGGACTCAGCCCGAACGAACTGCGACGCGCCTGGCCATTTTTCCTGATCTACCTGTTGCTGTTCACCGCGCTGACGATTGCCGACGGAGTATCGGTCTCGCTGTTCGCAAGCCGGCTAGGTGCGGATCGCCTGCCGGCTTGGTACTCAGCCACCGCCGTTCTCAGCCTGGTGATGATCACGATCTACCTGACCCAGGCGACTCGCCGAAGCAGCCATCAGTTGTTCGGGTGGATCCTGGCAGCGGTTTCGTGCTTGTTTCTCGCAGCCTGGTCGATCTATTACCATTGGGGCGGAACAGGCCCCTTGGGAACTTTGTTCGTCACTCGCGAAATCGCGCTGACGATGGTTCTGATGCACTTCGGCACGTTTTTACAAGACTATTTCGAGCGCAGTGAACTCAACCGCATTCTGCCGATCATCTACGCCGGTGGGCGCGTCGGAGGAATCATTGGCGGCGGCGCCCTGGGGTGGCTCTCCCAGCAACTGGGAACCGTGAACTTGGTGCCAGCGATCGTGGTCCTGTTGGTCGCGGCGTGGATCGGAATCTGGATTGTCAGCCGAGTCGCCGCTCGGCCCGTTGATGCCGAAGAGCTTGTCGAGGCAGCGGGGGCTCCGGCAGCGGTTCCCAGCGCGTCTTCGAGCAACGCAGTCCTTCAATTCTTAGGTCAGGTTCGCAGCTGCCCGCTCTTGGGATGGCTCACGATCAGCACCCTGCTCTTTATTAGTTGTCGCTGGTTCTTGGCTTATCAGTACACTTCGACGTTCGAATCGCATTTTGACAGTGACGTGGAGTTGGCCGGATTTATTGGGCGTTACACGCAGTTTGCCTTGTTGATTTCACTCGTGCTGCAACTGTTCATCGTTGGTCGGTTGGTGCAGTGGATCGGTGTGTCCTCGACGCATCTGCTTTACAGTCTATTGGTCTTGGGCGGATTGGCAGGGAATGCGTTTGTCGCTGGTCTGCCGGTAGCGATTGTCAGCCGGTTTTTGGAATCGGAACTGCGATTTGGGTTGAGGAATCCGGTCAATCAGATGATGGTCAACCGCTTTGCCAAGAGGACGCGAATCGTGGTACGCGGCTGGAGCCTTGGCTGGCTGATTCCCGTCGGCACGCTGATCACCTCGGGGGTGATTGCAGCTCTGAGCCAGTTCGGCGGCCCGGCGGCCATCGCGATTGTAGGTCTGCCCCTCGGCACCGCATTTGTCTACGCGGCGAACCGAGTTGGCCGCGCGTATGACGGCTACCAAGTGACGGTTGATAAGCCCGCTCCGTCGAGCGATTGCCCTGCCCGTCCGATCGAAGGGAAACGTCTGGAGGACTGTCGCGGCATTGCGTCGGCGTCTGCTCTGTGATCCGCTGATTCGCCAAGGTAAATTAGGAACCATTTGCCTTCTGAAAGGCTTGGTAACTCCTACAACTTGGCACGGATAGCATTATGGGTCGGGGACGAGTCAGCAGCACGACCGCCTGGTTGGCGGCGTGCGCCACCGCACTGGGACTTGGATTGGCGGCGAGCACGGGATGCAGCAATCGCCCCCCGGAACAAAGCGAGGGGAGCGAGCCATCGCCGGCGTCCGTCCAGGCCCCGGCGGCCGAACTCACCGGGGACCGGCCAGTGGCCAATCTAGGTCCAGCGGTCCCCGCGGCAGCGGAACGGCAAGCTCCAGCAGCAGAGCCACCTTCGCTCGTGGCCACGCCGTCTGCTGCGCAAGCCTTGCCGCCGCCACAGTCGGAACCCGCCGTCCCCGCACAGCCACAAACGCCCGATCAGCTAACCGCTTCCGTCGCTGATCTGCCGTTGCTACCGGAACCTGAACCCCCTGCTACGGTCCCACCGTCTGAAACGCCTGGACCACCAACGATCGCGACCAATCGGCTGCAGTTACGCAACGATTTGCCACCCGAGCGGCTCGTCGATTTTCTGAAAAGTGTTGACCTGGAGATGCAAAGCGTTGCGACCGGACGCAAAGGCTTGTTCGATGTTGATGAAGCGAACGCCGAGCTGGTACGGCTATCAAAACTAAAACTGCAAGCTGCGGAGCAACTTGAGGAACGGGCTGCCGCAGCGACTCCCCAGCAGACGACTGCGATTCGCGGCAAGCTGCAAGCACTCTCTCATCTCGCTGCGCTTGGTGATCTGCAAGCGGCTGTGCAACTGGAAACCTACGCGAAGCAACATTCGCAGAGCGAACATCCTGCGGTGGCCTTGGACAGCCAACTGGTGCTGATCGGGCTCGCCATGGAGCGGCTCCAGAATGGGTCGGCGAGCGACGCGGACGAATTGATCGAACTTATCGACCAGGTGGCCGCGTCGAAGCAACCGCCAGACGTGTCAGCTTTGATGGTCATGGGACAAGCTCGGGCAGTGCTGCAACAATACGGCTTTGATCAGGCAGCTCAGCACGTCCGTACCGTGATTGTGGAACTGTTCGCGAATCATCCCAATCCGGAAGTCGGGGCGATGGCCATCCAGCTCGTCGGTTCACCGAGTTACGCACAACTCAATGAACTGCTCCGCGGTTTCGAGCGACAGGAACCACCCACCGTCGACCAGTGGAAAACGGCCATCGAGTCACTGCTCGCCGACTCTCCCGACGGCGCAGCCGTGCAGTACTTAGCGAGTGCTGCCCTGCAGTTTGAGGCCTTTGGCAACGATGAGCTCGCCGACGCAACATTTCAGATCCTGACCAGTTCCGACCGCTTCGGTGCGGCAGAACGCGAAGAGATTGCCGTTGCAGCGGAAGCTCGACGAGCACGTCGTGAGATTGTCGGCAAACCGTTTGATTTCGACCTGCCGAGCGTCGATGGCAGGCCGCTTTCGATCACGTCGTACGCCGGCAAGGTCGTGCTGATGCCGTTTTGGGCCGTTGCGTTCCCGGACTCGCTCCGCGTGCTGCAGACGCTCGACCAGATTCGCGCTCAGTCTCCTGAGCAAGTCGAAATCGTCGGGGTGAATCTCGATCCAGCCGACGCACCAGCCGACGAGTTTTTGCGGCAGTCACCGGTTCAGTTCCGCAGCTTTGAGAGCGTTACGCCTCCGGGCGGGGAAGCGAACAAAATCGCTGCACAGTTCGGCGTGGCATCGCTGCCGTTCGTAGCTGTGATTGCGCCTGATGGCACGGTTGCGGCCATCAACCTGACGGGGCAAGGGCTGGAGGGCCAGGTACAGAAGTTACTGGCGAAAGAATAAAAAGAGGGGCCATGGTGAAGCCCTCCCTGC
>CALELC010000001.1 GCA_937904535.1 uncultured Planctomycetaceae bacterium | reverse complement strand
CATTGGCTCTCCCAGCAACAGCTCGCCCCGCTACTTTCCTCCCTTGAAATTACGCATGACTTTGACACCGTCGCGAACATCTTCTTCCCCAGTCGACGGCGGCAAAGTGCAACCAGTCGATGCAATGTCCGCAACTTTGGCGGGAGGGGCCGAACAGCAGGTCGACATGGATCCGCGGCTGACGACGATCCAGCCGGGCGGAGGGATCGTGATGTCGCTGGAGTTGATTTGGGGGCGATTGCGACGCGGTTTACTGCGAACCTTCCGGCCGGGATACGTCGAGAAAATGCGGGTGCTGCGGCAAGGAAGTCGTGGGACGCTGCCGTTTGATCCGGTTGATTCGCGTGACCTGAAGTACTATCGCAATCAGGAAACCTACTGGTGGCCGGACAGTGACGACCCGTTTCGCTGGCGCGATTCGCTGCCGTTTGCGCGGGTGGGGCTGGCTGAGCTGATTTTGATCGGCGGATGCTTTTTCCTGCTCGGCGTCCTGCTGGGCTGGGTGTGGTGGCCGTTGGCACTGCCGCCGCTGGTGGTGTGTGCACTCGTCGTGTGGTTTTTTCGTGATCCGCCGCGGGAGATTCCGACGGAGCATGGCGTGGTGGTTTCGCCGGCCGATGGGGTGGTCGTGCAAATCGATGAAGTCGAAGATGACGACATCGGGCCGGCGGTGCAGATCGGCATCTTCTTGTCGATCTTCAATGTGCACATCAATCGCAGTTCGCTCGAGGGCCGTGTGGTGGCGGTTCGCTATCGGCCCGGCAAGTTTCTCAATGCGTTGCGGCCGGAGTCGGCTCGCGAGAATGAAAATCTGGACGTCGTTTTGCAAAGTCGCGAGCGGCCGTTTCGGCCGTTCCGGATCCGCCAAATCACGGGGCAGTTTGCGCGGCGCATCGTCTGCTGGGCCCGTCCCGGCGATCTGTTGAGCAAAGGTGAGCAGTACGGCATGATCAAACTCGGTTCGCGAACGGAGCTGGTGATTCCGCGGGACGAGTCGCTCGAAATCTGTGTGGCGATTGGCGATAAAGTGGCGGCTGGCTCAACTCGCATGGCGCGGTATCGGTTTGATGTCGAGTCGGATGATTCGTCGGCCTCGACTCCGCTTCGTGTGCCGCAGCCGCTAGCCAGTTCACTCGACGTCGCCGCAGCCGAAGCTTTGTCGCCTACCACCGCGGCTGAGGAAACCGATAAGCGGGAATGATCAAGAAACGACTTTATGGAAAAGTGCCCACGATGAGCGAGATCCGGCGCGGGGCCTGGCCACGCGATCCCTCGGACCGCTGGACGTCCTCCACCGGGCGTCGCCGCCGCCGCCTGACGCTCGCGGTGCTGCCGACCTTGCTGACCCTCGGTAATGGGGTGTGTGGGATGGCGTCGATCGCCGTGGCGACCAGTGCGCTACTGGACTGGACCAACGAAGAACAACTGTTCGTTGCCGGGTTATTGATTTTCGGCGGCATGGTTTTTGACGCCCTCGATGGTTCGGCGGCGCGGATGACTGGTCAGTCCAGCGAGTTCGGCGCGCAGCTCGACAGTCTCTGTGACGCGATTACCTTTGGCGCGGCGCCTGCCGTGCTCGTGTGGCGATTCAGTGATCTGCTGCCGCACCGCATCGCCTGGGCGATCGGTGTGATCTTTGCGCTGTGTGTGCTGATCCGGCTGGCTCGGTTCAACGTGCAGACCGGCGAGGATGACTCCCACGAGGGGTTCGAGGGGCTGCCTAGCCCCGCTGCCGCTGGCACGATCGCGTCCTTCACCATCGCCATGCCGCGGTTAGAAACGCTGACTCATGCGCATAAGTACGAGCGAATTCAGGAAGCCGCCGCTTGGGCAATGACGTTTTGCGAATACCTGGTGCCGATGTTAGCGGTGCTGGTTGCCTATCTGATGGTGTCGCGATTTACCTACCCACACGTCGTGCAACAGTGGATCAACGGGCGGCGCTCACCCAACCAAATCGGGCGGGCGCTATTTGCTGTTGGCGGAGTAATCGTGTTGCATGAGTTGGCCCTCCCGCTGATGTTCTGTATCTATGCATTCACGTCGCCGGTGAGACAGTGGCGGCGGCCATTTCAGGGGCAGCACTCAGCCGAGCGAACGCAGACAGTTGAGAATGCGCAGACGATGCAGGAAGAAGCGGGTTAGCGTAGCCGTACCCATGGCAGCGGTTCTGCGTCCCGATATGTCACAGCGACGTAATATTGCTCTCGATCCGCGATCTTCGTCTTCAGCGGAGCGGCTCAGGCTGTTTATGCTACAGCAAACCGAGCGAGGCGGCGGTGCGGCTCGTGCCAGATGCTCCCGCCGAGTTGCTCAGTTTGGCACGTTAAGTGCTTTTTAGCGTCCGGTTACCTGCCGTCTTGGTTGGGACGGGCGAGCCCACCCCAGGAGCCTTCACAACAATGGTTGTCAGCACAGTCGAGAAGCGTCCAGCTAAGGAGCCACATGCGAGCCGGCTGTATCGCGAGCTGGTTCCAGCGTATGGAGCCCTTTGGCCGATGCTGGCGCGACGTCGGATTCGTGCCGCAATCAATGACCTGCGAATTCAGCCCGGCGCGAAAGTCTTGGAAGTCGGAGCCGGCACCGGGATGTCGTTCCCGAACTACCCGCTCCATGCCGACGTGATCGGCGTCGATCTTTCCGAAGAGATGCTGCAGCAGGCCCGACGCAAGATCGAGGAAGAAAACTGGTCACATATTCGTGTGATGCAGATGAACGCCGAGCAATTGGAGTTTGAAGACTCGAGTTTCGATGTAGTGACGTCATTTCACGTCATCAGCGTTGTTTCCAATCCTCGCAAGATGATGAGCGAGATCATCCGCGTCTGTAAGCCGGGCGGGCGGATTTTGATCGTCAACCATTTCCGCAGCAGCAATCCTTGGATTGCGCGAATGGTCGATTCCGCCGGTGCGGTTACTCGGCACCTGGGCTGGAGAACCGACTTGGATCTGAAGGACGTCGTCGATCAACTTCCGTTGCGGGTCGAGCGACGATACAAGACATCGCCGACATCGCTGTTCACGATTTTAACGGCGACCAAGACCGCCGGAGTCGACGCGTCAACCCCCGCAGCCGTCGCCAACGAAAGTGCGGTCGTCGCGCGGTAGGCAACCTGCGGTTGCGCCACGGCGCTCGGTGATGATCGTACGGGACCTGCTGTTTCAGGATGGCGTCGGCGATTGCTGATGCCGCTTGGCTCCCGGGCCTCCGAGCGGCCGGAAGGCGGTGTCGCTGGAGCGCCGCGCCATCGGCCGACTGCCGCCCGGTCGCATGCGAAGCTCGTCGGGCCTGCCGGGATGCTGAAATTTCCTCAGTGCTCGGATTCCTGCTCGGAAGTCTGTTTCAGTCAGTGCGGCGGGGTGAGGAATCCGCACGACCGGTCAAAGCGCAACTTCGTGCGATAGTTCGCTTTTCTGCCGTAGTCCGGCCGATAGACCCATAGTCGAGATGAACGCCGTGACGCGGTCGGGAAATGCCCGCTGCTTTGCGTAGGTGTCGCTCGTATTTTTGTCTAACCATTCGGACCACATTTGAGAAACAAGAAGAGGGCACCATGCTGGTCCTTTCGCGACACCGTGACGAGAGCATCATGATCGGCGACGATGTCGTCGTTACCATTGTGGACATCCGCGGCGACAAAGTCCGCCTCGGCATTGATGCACCGCAATCGATTCCGGTCCATCGCCAGGAAGTCTATGAAGCGATCCAGCGGGAAAACCGTAAAGCTTCGCAAACCGACCCCGAGGCAACGCGCGACGTTTGTCCGCCGCGCGAACCACGCCTACAACGCGGCCCACGTCCGCATCGCAACGACGCTTAAGTTATGGCACTTGGGTCTGAGCCCTGCGCTCAGCGGCTCCGGTAAGGATAGCGATCAGCCGTCGACACCCCTCGTTCAGGGATGTCGGCGCTGACGACTGCGGGCGCCAAGGTTCCCAGATCAGCCGATCAGCAGAGTTAGCGTGAAAAAAATGCGCTGGCTCCCTGTTCAGCATTCAGAGGATGCTTAGGATAGCGAAAAAATAAACGACGACTCCAGAGTCGCTGGACGTTGATTGCCTCGGCTGTGCGAGGCGCATCCTTTAAGGTTTCTCCGGAATGCTCCCGGCCATTATTTGTATCTTTGTCGCTGGTTATCTAGCGATCGCACTCGAACATCGAATCCATATCAACAAAGCCGCGTCGGCCATGTTGGTCGGCGTACTCTGCTGGACTTTGTACGCGCTGGATTCAGACAATTTGGTTCGTCCCGAGATGATGAGCCATGCGTTCGTCGAAGCGGCGGAGGAAGAAGGCATTGCCGATATTCCGCACGCGTTTCTCGTCGACGAGCAGTTGCTGCGACTAACGGGTGAAGTCGCCGGAATTCTGTTCTTTCTGATGGGCGCGATGATGATCGTTGAGGTCGTCGACGCGCACGAAGGCTTTCGCGTGATCACCAAGCTGATCCGGCCGACGTCGAAGGTACAGCTTCTCTGGATTGTGGGTTGGTTGTCGTTCTTCTTGTCCGCAGTGCTCGACAACCTGACGACCTCGATCGTGATGGTGTCACTGCTCCGCAAGATCGTTCCCGTCAAATCGGACCGGCTCCTGTTTTCAGGTTTGGTTGTGATTGCGGCCAACGCCGGTGGTGCTTGGACGGTGATCGGTGACGTGACCACGACGATGCTGTGGATCAAACATCGTATCGGCCCGGTGGAGGTGATGCAACAACTGATTGTGCCGAGCATCGCCTGTCTGCTCGTTCCGTTGCTGGTGTTGAGCATGCGTTTACGGGGAACTTTACCGCCGGTAGAGCACTCCCAGCGCGAGGTAGTCGGCGGTGTGCGTCCCTGGCAACAGGCCGTGGTGCTGGTGATCGGCGTCGCTGGCTTGATCAGTGTGCCCATATTCAAGACCTGGACCCACCTGCCGCCGTTCATGGGGATGATCTTGGCCCTGAGCGTGCTCTGGATTGTCTCCGAGCTGATTGGCCGCACGATGGACGAGGTCACGCGCTCAAGCACCGGGGTGCTGGCGGTATTGAACCGCATTGATATGTCGAGCGTGTTGTTCTTCCTCGGGATTCTGCTGGCGGTCGGGTCGTTGGCGTCGACCGGGGCACTCGGTGACTTGGCTCAATGGCTCGACCGGGTTGTGCCATCGCGGCAGTACGTGGCGGTGATCGTCGGTTTGATCAGCGCAATTGTGGACAACGTGCCATTGGTTGCGGCGGGGATTGAGATGTACGACCTGCCGGTGAATCACCCGTTCTGGATGCTGTTAGCATTTACCGCTGGCACCGGCGGCAGTTGCCTGATCATCGGCTCGGCTGCGGGTGTGGCGGTGATGGGCATCGAACACATCAATTTTGTCTGGTACCTGCGTTACGTGGCTCCCTGGGCGCTGCTCGGATTCGCATCAGGGGTCATCGTGTTCTTCATTCAGCAGGCGTTAGTACCGACGCTGCCGACAGCACTCCTGCTGCTGAGCCCCTGATCCGCAGAGTGATAGATGTATCCGTGGCCTGAAGGGCTCGCCTCCCGGTGAGCCATCGAACTCGGGCGACGGTCTGTCGAGCGAATTGCGTGCTGATGAGCGCGGTTATACAGCATGGCAGTGGTCACCTGCGTCTGATCGCAGGCGACACTCAGCGCTGCCGCGTGCATGGGAACGCAGTAGCGTCGCTGGCGACCGATACCGCGCCTTTGTCGTTAGCGCGGTAACCAGCGCCGTGTCTAGGCTTTGGGCGGACGGTCTTTACCAGTGAGAGCGTCCTTCACCTTGTCGACCGCGTCTTTGGTCTTGCCGGCGGCCTTATCAATGGTTCCTTCCCGCTTCAGTTTCTCGTCACCGGTCAATTCGCCGACCGCTTTCTTGACACGACCTTTGATTTCATCGCTGTGCATTTCAGTTACCTGTGAGTTGTAAGAGTGATAGAGTCACGAACAGGTTTGAACTGCATTTCACATGCCGATTAGCATCAAGATGCCGCCGCAGTAAGTGGTTCGGCTGGTTGAGTAAGTAAGCGTCGTGAGCGGGTGGCCCGCTCGAGCACTTCATCGCTGTCCAACGGATGGTGATGCGACAAACACAGCGGAACGCTGATCTTCTGCGGGGCACGCATTCCGGCGTCCGCGTTGAACACGTAAAACACGCCTCTCTCCAGGCGGCCGATCCCTTCGCCGCTGCCACCGCGTGCGGCGAGCTGTTCGCGGATCGTTTGGATCGCTGCTGGCGAACTCGCTTTGCCGTAATACTGCGTCGAACAGTTGCCGATAATCGCGTTGTCGATCTCACGAGGGTTCTGAGTCGCGAACACCACACCCAGGTGGTACTTCCTCGCCTGCGCCGCAAGCCGCATCAAGCTGTCCTTGCAGGGCGTCGAACTTCTCGCTGGAACCAGGTCCTTGGCTTCATCGATGATCAACAGTCCTCGCAGGGGACGGCCTGGAGGTTGGGGATACTTTTTGATCCATGCGAACAGCGTCGTAGCCAATTGGCCGACGAAGCGCTGCTGTGTCTCCAGCGGCCCGAGCGCTCCGAGGTTGATCACCGATACTCGCGTGTGCGGACGAGCGGCATCGTCGCCCAACAGCACTGCCGGATCGAGGGCCTCTCCGGCATCGCTGATCATGGGATCGATCTCTTCCAACACGCGCAGCCGATCGGAGATTTCGCGGGCTAGCGTACTTTCGCGGTCGATTCCGAGCAGTGCCTGCGGCGGTAGATCTGCGAGCAGCTCGATGTACTTGAGCAGCCCGATCCCGCCTTGCTCGACATAGAATTTCAACGACTTACTCAGGATGCCGCGTTTATTCTGATCCCGGGCACTGGGGCCGAGTTTCAGAATCTCTGCCAGCGAACCTGCGACCATCGTGATCGCCGAATCCAGTTCGCTTGGATCATCCAAGGTTGACGTCAGATCCGGTAGCAGTTCCAGACGCAGCGGATTGCCGTTCGGATTGCCTGGCGTCCAGATGATTTTGTCCACTTCATTGTGATACCGTTCAGCCAGTTGCACGTCCGACGAGGTCCAGTCGGCGGGTGTCACTGGCCAGCGGTCGCCCAGTGCTGCCAGGTCATTGGCGCCGTCAATGACAATGGATGGGATCTTTCGCAACGCGGCTTCTTCTACAATCCGTTTGAGCAGCACGGTTTTGCCCGAACCGGCTCCAGCGAGCACCACGACGTGCTTTTCCAGAAGTTCCAATGGGACAGCCAAAGCGTCCGTCGGTCGGCCCGCGATCAGCTGGCGTCCGAGCGGGAACAACGAATCCCGAAGGACTGGCTGTGCATTCTGCGGGTTCGGCGGCGCTGGGGACGCTTCTACGGCCGCGGCGGGTTGAAGCTCTTCAGAAACCTCGGGACGTGGTTGGGGAACGGGTGGCGGGGCCGCGGCCGGCGTGGCGGTTTGGGATTCCGGCGAACGGCTATGACCTTCCGGCATGGCGGTATTCAGCTGTTCGAGGCGGCGGAGCAGATCCGCGAATGCCGCTTGTCCAAACTGTGACTGCGACACGGGCTGCCGCCGCCGGAGCCAGGATTCAAACAGGGAGTTTTCCTCGGCACTCATCCTCCTCAACGCTTCCAAGCTACGAACGTCCTCGTCCGACAGTTCGCAGAATCGACCACCAGCCGCTTTGAAGCTTGCTAACAGGGTTGCCGTAACGGTGCCGCCTGGCTGGGGCGTCGTGCGGACGAGCGTCAGATGGCGAAAAGAAAGTGACCTGTCGATTCCCGATTGGGTCATAGCCAACTTCAGACGACTTTGAAACGCTTTCGCATGCGTATGCTGGATGGCCCGAATCGAATGGTGTTCCTCGCGTTCCTCTTCGGACTCATAAACCAAACGGATGCGCGCATGCAGTGGCTTGGTGTTCTTCCCTCCGGTGAACTCTGTGTCGAGGGCACCATGGATATTTGTCGGGAATGAATGTTCCTTGAGCAAACACTGACAGGCAATTCGAATCAGTTCGGCCAGCAAGTCATCTTCGTGCTTTTCATCGAGCAAGGAAGCTACTTGGGCCTCTTGTCGATATTGATCGAAGC